>JBFRWE010000128.1:0-6492 GCA_051439345.1 Xenococcaceae cyanobacterium | reverse complement strand
GGTTTGGCTCAATGGATGAGTAGCATCAACTTCGTTATCTCGGTAAGCTCCTATAATTAAGAGACATTGGCTTTCCAAACTGGTTGTGAGCAACTCAATTAACTTAAGAGAAGCTAAATCAGTCCATTGCAGATCATCGAGGAAGATAACTAAAGGATGTTCTGGCTGAGTGAAAACACGAATAAATCTTTGAAAGAATAAATTAAATCGGTTTTGAGTTTCTTTAGCTCCTAGTTGTTCGACTTTAGGCTGTTTGCCAATAATTTGTTCTAATTCAGGAATGATATCGATAATGATTTGTCCATTAGATCCCAAGGCTTGTAACAGTTTTTCTCTCCACGTTTGTAGTGCAGCTTCAGATTCTGTAAGTAGTTGCCGTATTAAGTCTTGAAACGCTAAAGCGATCGCACCGTAGGGGATATCTCGTTTTAATTGATCGAATTTGCCACTAACAAAATAGCCTCGCTGACGCAATATAGGTTTATGAACTTCATTAACCAAAGCCGATTTCCCAATTCCCGAATAACCAGAAACCATCACAATCTCGTTACTACCTTGACAAACTCGCTCAAAAGTAGTTAATAGTTGGGTGATTTCTGTTTCCCTACCGTAGAGTTTTTCGGGAATAATAAAGTGATCGCTAACATCCTGATTGGCTAAAGAAAATTGGTCGATTTTTCCTGAATTCTCTAAACAATCGAGACAAGTTTCTAAATCTGCTTTGATACCCCAAGCACTTTGGTATCTTTCCTCTGGAGTTTTCGCCAACAATTTCATCACAATGTCGGAAATAGCTTTGGGTATTGGTTTTGGGGTTAAATTTAAGCTTGCAAGTTCGGATGGATGTAACGCTTCTTGAGCAATATGACAATGAACCAACTCGATCGAGTTAGTAGTGGGAAAAGGTAGCCTATTAGTTAGTAATTCATAGAAGGTAGCACCCAAAGAATAGAAATCGCTGCGGTAATCTATGCCTCGATTCATCCTACCAGTTTGCTCTGGGGCAATATAAGCTAAAGTTCCTTCTAATCGATCGAGATTAGTAACTAGAGGATTTTCTCGCGATAAACGAGTAGAAATACCAAAATCAATAATTTTTAGTTGTTTAGTTTTAGGGTTATAAACAATATTAGAAGGATTAATATCTTTGTGAATAATATTGGCAGTATGGATAACCGCAAGACTTTCAGTGATTTTAATCGCTATCTCCAGAAATTCTACAAGGGTAAATTGGTGATTGCACATTAACAACTTTAAAGATTCACCACCAAAGTCTTCTAAGAACATGACTAAACTATTTTCATATCGCTGCAAATCATAAGCTTTAATAACTCCGTTAGCATTCAAGGAGCTAGTAATTTCATATTCCTGTTTGTAGCGAGTCAATTCTGAAGGATTAGGGTAGCTTTCTTTGAGAATCTTTAAAATAATGGGTCGATTATCAGGCTCAAGGATAGCTCGATAAACTAATGAATTAGCACTTTCATAAATTTTTTCAATAATCTGATAATCTGCTTTAATAGTTTCTGGCTGACAAGTCATAGGAGAATTGAAAAAACCTGGAATCTTTTTTTTCTAGAGGTTTTCCAGGATTTTATTGTTGTGCCTAAATTTTAAGCTATGGTATGGGGTGTTGCTAAATGAGTAATGCTTTTGATTTCAATGTCTTCGACAAAATATCAATCCTAGAATTCATAATAACTGAATATCATTACATAATTAGCAACACCAAATTTTCTAACTTGTACTTAGTGGAATATAGGGATAGGGAGACCTAAAATACTCCACATCTATCAAATAATCTTCGTCATCCTTTTTATAAAAAGGAAGTTCTCCCCCATCATCTTCTGCGGTTGCCCATTTTTTAATGTCTTCTGGATCTAGCTGTTCTGAAGAAGGTATGGGAGGATAAGGCATGGTAACTTGAAATACTGTCCAAGGTAATTCTTGGGTTGTCGCTATTTCCTTGAATTTTCCTGTAAATATACTCCAATCTGACTCGAAACTATACTTAGAGACTATTTCCCCTGTACTGAGAACGGGTTGGGCAATTTGGTGATATTTATTTTCCTTTTTATAATATGCTTGCCCCGAAGACAAGAGCGACAAAGCAATTCCTTGCCAAGCCTTACTGGTAGGTAAAATCAACAACTTTGCTTTTGGGTCAGATTTATCAGAATGCTCTAGTGAAGAGTAGATTTCAGGATTTTCAATCTCGTCAGGAGAAGCTCCTCCTGCAAAAAGGAAAATCTCTCTAGCTATAAGACCATCCAAAATATCAGAGGGAATGTCATCCCATTTACCAGCAGTAAATGCATCCCACAAACAAGTTTTTTTCGCTTCTAAATAACACCACCAGGTTATAGCAATCAACTGAGATAGTTTGCGACTATGTAATATACCACGAATTGATTGATAAAAATTACCTAACTCAGCTTGTTCAATTATTTGAGAATTATCATCGGATAATGCGTCAATAAAACCTTTTGGGAAAACGATACCTGGCGAGGGTAAATATGAAGATAGCAAGTTTTGATCGCCTTTTACAGGAGCATCTTTTAGTTTTTCTACTGTCTCCTCATCGAGTTTAAAATTATCAAAGCTATCTAGTTCAGGTTTTTCAGTATCTCCTGTACCTCTTTTTTTTACTAATATACTTGTATGTATATTTTGGTTTTCTCTCCTTTTGTCTTTTTCAAAGAGAGCAGGCTTTACTTCTAATATTTGGTAATAGGTATCGGATTGATACCAATAGTTTGACGCTGGTGGAATACCGATCTCAGGCTTAAGCATAAAATTATCAACTCCTAAATAATTTCTAATTCAAGACAAACCATAAAAACGACGGGGGTTATCCCAAAGAATCTTTTGCACAATTTCTGAGGACAAAGTTTCTTCAAGCTTGACCATTTCTTTGACTATGTTCGGGTTATGATCCATGTGGGGATAGTCCGAACCAAAAATGATGTTATCTGTGCCAATATATTCAATTACTTGAGCCAGATATGGTTCTGAAGGCTCGATCGCAATAAAGCACTGACGACGGAAATATTCTGAGGGTTTTATTCTGACATTATCTTTTACCTCCCAAGCTAAATTTGCATACTCTTCATCTAGTCGCCATAGCCAGTAAGGAAGCCAGCCACAGCCTGATTCTAGAAAAGCTATTTTCAGTTTGGGATGACGCTCTAATACTCCTCCTTCAATTAGAGTAAGTAACGCCATCATTTGTTCCAGAGGATGGGAGCAAGCATGAGTAGCAAAACGAGTTTTAAAACGTTCTGTACCAGTAGTAGGTAGGTGAGAGTGAGTACCTTCGTGAATACCTACAGCTATCCCTAACTCTTCGCATTCTGTCCAAAATGGCTCATAGGCAGAATCACTTAACAGTCTCCCTTTGACTGGATTGGGGCGTAAAAACACTGCTTTCCATCCAAAACTAGCAATTCGCTGTAATTGTTCCACCATCGTCTCTGGTGCGTGTAGATTAATTGCCCCTACTCCGCATAACCTATCTGGTGCGTAACTACAAAAATCCTTTAACCAATTGTTATAAGCACGGGTAAAAGCTCCTGCCACTTCAGGCTTCATCGTATCGATCGACCAGAGCCAGAGTCCATAGGTAGGATAAAGAAAGGCTCGATCGATCCCCATCGCCACCATCTCTTGCAGGTGGGATTCCACATTGTAACCTTGATAATAAGCATGAGGATGAGCTTGCCTCATCTGCTTATTCGCCTCAGCTTGAACTTCTTTAGAGACTTGCTTAACAATGGGTTCTCCCTTGATTTTCATCTCTGGGGAAGGAGCAAACTGCTTAAATTCTGGTTCGAGATATTCACCCCACATATTGACAGGTTCAATAACATGGGAATCAGCATCAATAATCGAATATCCTTTTAACATTTAATATTTACTCTTTGACATTGATTTGGAAGTCAACCAAAAGCTAATGGCTATTAGCTACCTAAACTACTGCTTTGTCAAAATTGATTTGAGGGATAAATATTGATAAATATCTCCCCCTTGCCTCCTCTGCTTCCTCTGCTTCCTCCGCTTCCTCTGCCCGTCTCAACCGTCAAATCTTAAACTCATACCCCTGAAAGCCTCCTCTGCTCCCCCTGCTAGCCTCAACCCATCAATTCAAAATTGACAGACTACTACATCCACATGGGAAAAGGATTTAGTTCTTCTTCTGCCAGAGATTTGTTTAACCAGCCCATAGTTACAGGTACTTGATATAGTCTTCCTGGGGCTAATCTTTGCCACATATGGCGCATTCCAGGCACAATTACCTTAGCTACTCTTAGTCCAATGTCAGGACGAGTTTGGTCTAAAACCAACATTTCCATGCCTTTTTTCTCTACTATTTGTTGACAGAGTTGGACATCTTCCAGTAGATCGTTGCTTGCCATAGGAGAATAATCACTCTGGACTTTAGCCACTAAGTCATTGTCGGGAACAAGATAAGGTTGATTAGTAATGGTTGCAGTTTTCCACCAATCGACAGCCATAAGATCGGCAGAGGGTGGATATTGTGTACTACCGTCGGCTTTATCGATCAAAACATTAGGCAGAATTTGGTTAACTTCTGTCAAAGCTCGACTAATGGCAATTTTGGGATCGAAATGTGCGCCATAACCTAAAACAATATCTTCCACAGGACGATCGCGTCGGCGACTAATAGCAGCAAACACAGGAATATTCAGATCGCTGGTAATATCGAGTACCCAAATTTCTCGATCGAGCGTCCGATAATATTGCTTCAAGTTATGAAAATAAGGCTCATCAAAACTAGCTAAATCCACTGCGGATTTCTGAATTTTATTATACCACCATAACGCTACAGCATCCCGCTCAACTAATTCCATAAATCCTTGCAAAATAGCTTCTTCCATGGTGTTACCTGCTGCACAGCCATTGGAATCAGCCCAGCAATCGGGTTTATAATCTGGTTGATAGCCATAGTAACAGTAAGAAGTTGGTAGATATTTAAATTCTTGGTGAGATAAAGACCAAACAGGAGTCCAGTCAATTACTCTTTCTGGATCGAAAGGTTCGGGGACTTTTTGAAACCAGCCTTGACATTCCAGATTCCATTGCTCTCGGTTTTGATATTGCTGTTGGCTGAAGTTCATACAGAGATTGGGGTGAATGGCTCGCTCTCCCATTTGCAGGTAACTAGCTTTTTCCCTAATTTCGTCCCCTTGCCATACTCCAGAATAACGTTCGATCGCTTCACAAAAACCGCTAGCTTTTGCCTGAGAATCAGTTCTCCCTTTCCCTGCACTTCTGCCCCCTAAGTTTTGCTGCAAACTAGCTAAATCATCAAAAACACTCTGAAAATGGTGTTTAGCAATATAGTTATGAGTTAACCCGTTGCCAGGAATTTTAGTTAATTCTCGAACAACTCCAGTAATAGGACTAATATGATGTTGATACTTCTCAATAGTTTCCTGGGGATGACAATAACGGTGTCCTCCATCGGCGGTAAAAGTTTTCTGGCGGTGTCCTAACATCACGGGTAAAGGTTTTTGCCTTAACTCGTTGGCTACCTCGCCACAGCTAGCACATTGAGGACGCTGAACAAAACTATGATGTTCGGTTTTTAGGGCAATGGTATCGTAAGCGATCAGATTGTTAGCTAATTGTTTATTTTCCCCTTGCACAATCCACTTAAATACCTCTGTAGCTACCATACCTAATGTAGTCTGTACTGTAGACGGTAAAAATCCCAGAGGAGGAGCTAGAGGAGCAGAAATATCTTTCTGTCTTTGAATAAACTCTTCAATTGGTCGATTATCTCGCAAACGCTTGGCTAAACATTGCCAACAAGCAGTTTGATTTGGCTCAAATAAAGGTCCAATCCAAACTTTTGTACCTGATGGTTTAACTAGCATCCAAGGAGATTTAGACTTGAGAGCTTGTTGATTAAAAGCATCTAGTTCGGGATTAAGATAATCGTCAGTTAAAACGATAGTCAAATCTCCTTCTTCAGCTACTTGAATTCCTGAAGACTTGAGTATAGTGATTAAGTCTTCAGCAGCAACCGAACCATAAGTTTTTACGGCTACTGTGGTTGACTGCAAACGTTCATTAGCTATAGTCGGATTGATATTGAGATGATGACAAAAGATATCTGAATGTGATGGGAGGGAAGTGTTTTTTTCTACCAGATAACCCTTTTGTTCCATTTGCCATAAAACATATTGGGTTTTTGTACTGACATTCAAAACCTTTTGTAAGAAAGTACTAGCTTTAGGTTGAGATGTTTGCTCTAACAATAGCGACTGTTGAATAGTATCAATAATTTCGTCATTATTGCGATCTCCATCAATTAAAGTAGCCAAGTCACAAAAAAGACAGTCTTTTAAGCAAACTGCGTTTCTCTCAGATAAGAAAAATATCTTATCTGGTTCGATGGTAGCCACAAAGTAACAGGGATTGAACTGGGGTTTATGGAGCATTGTTTTAATTAATTCACACCACTTC
>JBFRWE010000127.1:0-13379 GCA_051439345.1 Xenococcaceae cyanobacterium | reverse complement strand
CTATCGGTTCTGTACCAGACCACCTATTTGGAAAAGTTTTAAGCCTAATCAATTCTCGAATCCTCGCTTCTTCTTCGTGATTAATCAAATCAATCTCTGGGCGACAAGAAGCGGACGCTGCTTGATTTACCTGCTGCTGAATTGTTAACACCTTATCGAGTAGTCTTTCTCTAGCACCTAAGGTTAGTGGTCCTTTACGATTGGGAGACTTAGAAAAATTACCATCTTTCTTTTTCTCTCCTACTTTTTGATGTCGATTCCTGAAATCTCTGGCTTCAGTCCAAATTAACCTTAGCTTCAGCAGGGGTTTTAAATATTCCCATTCGGGTAATTCGACCAAAGATTCTAATGCCATGTCTCGACTAGCTAAAGGGCAACCAATACATCCAGTACGTGCATTCTTTTCCACCGCTTCATCCCCTCCATAAACTTGAGCTAAGATCTCGGTATCAAATCCTAACTTGGGAGCATCCAGCACCAACCAATCCCAAATGTGGCAAACTCGCCAATGGAGCAGAGGACTCAAAGGAGCGCAAACTTCATCAGGTAAGTCTCTTTGAAACCACCCTTGTCCACATTCAGAACCGTTTTTAGAGCAAGAAAGAGCAATCCGTCGATCGCGCATAGCTGATTCTCCGATCCGTACTCCGTTGAGAGAGAGAATTTTTTCTTGATGTTGGGCAAATAATTTCTTCATTGCCAACTTCATTGGAGTCAGCTTAATTTGCTGCGTACACCATCGTAAGGTCGAATTATTGGGTGGAGGTATCTTATCTGATACAAAGTATCTATAACGTTGATATAGAACAATTTCATTTTTGTATATATTTTCTACAACAAGTGTTAGTTACTCCTCTTGACCTTCTCAATCAGGCAAAATTACTCAGACAAACTAAACTCCATCGGTGTCCAATCGCCAGAAGGAATAAAACTAGCCCAGTAGTAAGGATGTTGATATTTTTGCCCTTTTTTCCCTTCAAGCCAGTCTCGCTGAATTTGATGTAAGGCTTCCCTGCGTCCTTCTCCTGATTTTAATAGCTCATAATAAGTTACCATTAAGTCTTTAGTCGCAGTGTCCTCTACTTTCCACAAGCTAATGAGTTGACTTTCACTACCAGCAATTACTAAAGCACGACGCAACCCATAGATACCTTCTCCTGCACTAATATCACCAATTCCTGTATCGCAAGCAGATAACACTACTAATTGAGTCCCAACAAGATTTAAGAGGGTGGCTTCATAAGCAGTAAAAACCCCATCATCCCCACCACTCTGTCTTTTTTCCACTCCAGCCAAGACCAACCCAGAACGAAACAGGGGGTTATCGAGCGATTGTTGTGTCTGTGTGTCGTTATTTTGCAGTTTTGGCGGACTTAAAAAGAAGCCGTGAGTGGCAATGTGGAGGAAATCAGGATTTTTAACTTGTTTAAGAGCGTTTTCTGTGGCTTTGGTCTTAGTTAAAATTAGAGCATTCGAGAAAAGTTGACCGATAGCTTCAGCTTCTTGTTTTGTTCCTTCTAAGGGGAAAAATACTCTTTGAGAGAGGTCAATAGAACGGTGGAGAGAGTCAAGAGCAATGATTTCTCCTTGCTTTTGGTATGTAGGGTCAGCAATTACTAAAGGAGGTTGTTCACTGCTGGATTGAAGTTGCAGTCGCAGTAAATCCCGTCCAGAGGTAAGATAGCTGATTTGATAATTTTCGACTAAATATTGTTCACTCTCATCGACTAAAGCTTCAAAGGGAATCAAATTAAGGGCAGCATCGGGAGATAAAAGAATCGTTTTCGTATCTCCTAATAATTTGCGTACAGGCTGCATGACCATTTTATCTAGTTCTCTGGCAGAGGCTTTGAGTTGCTTGAGAGGAACTCTAGGGTTGCGGAGGTATGTGCGTAGCTTCTCTACTGCTTTATCAATTGTTTCTGCTTCTCCTAAGTCGATGGCTTGAGGTTTACCAGTTTGATAGAAAATATAAGCAGCATAGCGAGGTTTGCCCCAGCGTTCATTTTGGGGTGCTTTAGAATTAAATGGTCGATAGCGTACCAATTCCACTAAAGCTGCATCAGTAGGAATTAGTTGTTGAATAGCTTCTAGGGTAATGGGTTGGGATAGATTACGGAATTCCGCACTACGGCGACTAATTTGGTCTGCGAGTTGTTTGTCTTTGTCTGTTAGATCTTCTAGTTGTTGACGGTAGATTTCAGGGGAAGGAAAATCTTCTGGTTTCTTGAAGATGAGGTTAGCGAGTTGGGTGCGGGTGGCGATGAGTTGGGTTAATAATTCTTGAGTTTGGTGGTCATCAACATCAATTCGTTGGTGGAGAATTTGTAGGCTGTTGGTTAAAACATCAAGGATACGTCCCTTACGCTCAAAGATAGCTGTAAGTGCCAGAAGAGTAGCTTCTGAGTTATTCGGTACAGAGTGAAGATTGAGAGAAATGACCCAATCAATCGTACCAGAAATTTTCCTCATATAATCCTGTTTCTGGCGTTCATCCCCTGCCACCAAGTTTTTGGAGAGATTATATTCTTCAATCTTAAGTCCTTGGCTTAATAATTCAATGGTGCGAGTAGTATTGCCTTGAGAATGGTAAAATCCTGCCAAATTGTTGAGACTTGCTGCCACATCAGGATGGTTGTCCCCTAACTGTTGCTTCCTGATGGCCAAAGCTTGTTGATACAATGGTTCAGCTTCGGCGTATCTTCCTTGGGACTGGTAAAGTCCTGCCAGGTTGTTGAGACTTTGTGCTACATTAGGATGGTTGTCTCCTAACCGTTGCTTCCTGATGGCTAAGGACTCTTTATGGAGAGTTTCGGCTTCGCTGTATCTTCCTTGGGACTGGTAAAGTCCTGCCAGGTTGTTGAGGTTACTGGCCACGTCGAGGTTCTCTTCTCGCAGTAGTTGTTTGTTCATGACCAAAGCTTGTTGGTAGAGGGTTTCCGCTTCCCCGTACCTCTCCTGAGCCTGGTACAGCAAAGCCAGATTGTTGAGATTTCTAGCCACCCAAGGATGCTCTTGTCCCAGTGCTTGTTTTAGAATGACTAAAGCTTGTTGGTAGAGAGGTTCAGCTTCGGCGTATCTTCCTTGGTTTTCGTACAGTCCCGCCAGATTGTTAAGGCTACTGGCAACAAAGGGATGCTCTTCTCCCAGCACCTTTTTATCTATGGCCAAAGCTTGTTGGTAGAGGGGTTCAGCTTCGGCGTATCTTCCTTGGTTTTCGTACAATGCCGCCAGATTGTTGAGGCTATTGGCAACAAAGGGATGCTCTTCTCCCAGCACCTTTTTAACTATCGCTAAAGCTTGTTGCAAAGGGGGTTCAGCTTCGGCGTATCTTCCTTGGTTTCGGTAAAGTAATGCCAAATTGTTGAGACTGGCTGCCACATCAGAATGGTTATCTCCTAACTGTTGCTGCCTGATGGCTAAGGACTGTTGGTAGAGAGGTTCAGCTTCGGTGTATTTTCCTTGCTTTCGATAAAGTTCTGCCAGGTTGTTGAGACTGGCTGCCACATCAGGATGATTGTCCCCTAACTGTTGCTTCCTGATAGTCAAAGCTTGTTGATACAATGGTTCAGCTTCAGTGTATCTTCCTTGGGACAGGTAAACTCCTGCCAGGTTGTTGAGACTTTGTGCTACATTAGGATGGTTGTCTCCTAACCGTTGCTTCCTGATGGCTAAGGACTCTTTATGGAGAGTTTCGGCTTCGCTGTATCTTCCTTGAGATTCGTATAATACTGCCAGGTTGTTGAGACTTTCTGCCACATCAGGATGATTGTCCCCTAACTGTTGCTTCCTGATGGTCAAAGCTTGTTGATACAATGGTTCAGCTTCAGTGTATCTTCCTTGGGATTCGTATAATACTGCCAGGTTGTTGAGACTTTCTGCCACATCAGGATGATTGTCTCCGAGTACCTTTTTGCGGATGGCTAACGCTTGTTCTGCTAAGGGAATGGCTTCATTGTACTTTCCTTGCTGATATAGCTGTTCTACCTGCTGATTTAATCTTTCTGCTTCGGCTAATTCCTCCTGTGGCGAAACCTGAGACATTGCCTGTTCGACCATTGCTATTGGCATTCCTATCCAGAATCCCATCACCCCGACAACCGCAACCACAGATGATATCGATAACTTTATTAAGTCCTTTTTCATCATTACTACCTCCCCAAAACCAAATTTATTCGTTTTGCCAACTCTTCTACCTGTGTCTTCTCCCCTAATCCTGAATAACTGACCTTTGCTTTCTGCAACCACTCTACCGCCTCATCCCTATTCCCTAACGTATATTCCACCTCTCCCAATTTCCATTGCATCATTGCCTTAACTTCGCTATTCTCCTCTGCTGTTGTTAACGCCAACCCTTGCTCATAAATCTTCTTAGCCATTAAGTTCAATCCTACCTGTTGATAAATATCTCCCAACAATTGATAAACGGCTGTCGTCTGACTTCCCGACTTCACTAACTTTTCTAATACCTCAATCGCCTCAACATTTAACTCATTTCCTCGATACAAATAGGCTAATATCAATGCTTCTTGTTCTCGGCTTAATTCCTGCTGCTTGATAACTGCCACTTGTTCTTGTAAAGTCTGCGCTTTCTCTTCCTCTAAGACAATAAACCAACTATCTTGACCATCACTATCTTCATCTTGAGAAGAGACCCCATTATCCGTCACCACATTGACGGTATAAAAAACCCCTGGTTTTAACTCACCATCATACAGTATTTGCGTTTCATTAGTTTGTCTTTGCCAATCTCCCACCTTAACCCTGTAGTCAGTTACCTCTGAAACTGCATTCCAGCGAATAGTTAATGGGTCATTAAATACTAAGGTATGGCGAGGACTAATAAGATAAGGTAGTTGTTGTAACTTCTCTTCTTTCGTACCAAGAGGACGGCGTGAGTCGTTATTACAATCTGGGCATAATCTAATAATAGCCTCTCTGGTGGGACATCCCTGAGAAACAAAATGTGTTCCTGGTTGCGTCACCGTCCATTGATTCTGGTTACTGCAATAAATCGTGAGAGAAGCCTTACTTCCTAGTTTGATTTCGTCTTGACTACTGAGAGTAATACCAGAATTAGCTTGATGAAATTGCGTCCATTGTGCCTTTTTAACTTGGACATCACCCTTGAAATCAATAAGAATATGGATACCGTTAGGATTACTCCACACAGGAGTTACCCATCCCATGAGTGTTAAGCTCAAAATAGCTTGAATTGCACTTTTCCAATTAAAGACAGAATTCACCATTTTTTTTATTTTAACTGTTGTTTAGCTTCATATAACCATCGATCTTCTTCAGGATTAATGCTCGCACCCGCAGCTAAACGAGACTCAATTAATTGACGGCATTCTTGCCAATATTGCTTGGCTTGAGAAGATTGCTTATCTTGGTTTTGCAAGACTTGGGAATAGATACAAAAGGCAGCCCCAGGATTTCGGATATATTTCTGGTATTTTGGCTCTTTAGCAATGTTAATCGCTGTACGAAGATAAGGAATAGCATCTTCATCTCGCTTTTGCTGAAATCTTGCCCATCCTAAATTTTTATATAAGCTATATTTTTGAGTCTGGAAATTGAGCTTTTCTGTCGCCGTTAACTGCTCAAAATTACTTTCTTTTTTATTTAAAACCTTCAACCCTTGATTCAGCAATTCCACCGCTTCCCCATTCTTATTTTCCCGAATGTACCAATAGGCAAGATTATTATAAGCATCCAGATAACCACCTTTGGCGGCAATTATATATTGTTTTTTAGCATTAGCAAAATCCTGTAACTCTTCATAGAGAGTCGCTAATTTATAATGAGCATCTAAATTATCTGAGTCTAATTCAATCGCTTTTAAATATTTCTCTTCTGCCAGAGCTAATTTTTGATTTTCCTGAGCTTGTTTACCCTCTCGTTTATAGCCATTAGAAATAGAGGGCAACTTCAACCAAATTACTAACAGTAATACTGTCATCAATAAACTCGATAGAAGTTTAGCTTCCTCGTGAAAGTGTTGAGCAATTTTCAGTCTTTCTAAAAGCTTGTCAAATCCTTTTTTTCCAGTTTCTGTCAACTCACTTTGAGCTTGAAGTAATGATAAAATACTAGGGAAAGCAATAGCCACTGCTCCCCAAAAACCAGAACCACTACTGAGAAAAAGGGCAGCCAGCGTCCCTAAAAGGGCTAAGTTCCCCGTCCAAACAAGAACTCTGATTCCTCTGAACAACCAGTCAAAGCGATTCCAGGGGTGAGATTTTCTCTCTTTTTCCTCAGAATGAATATCCAAATACCACCACCAAGCATCTGGCGATTTAGAGAAATTCTCTTGATACTGAGCTAAATCAATAAATTGAATCAATCTCCCAGCATTTTGTTTGAGTTGACTGTCTAATTTTTCAAGCTTTAATATAACAGAAGCCGAAGGTTTAATTTTACTTGACAAGACTTTTCTGAGGGCATCTCTGGTCAATAAAATTTCGAGGACTTCCTCCTTTGATAAGGAAGTATTAGAGACATTTAACTTGTCTAATAACTGTTCTAAAGTCTTTTGATAATGGTCTAAAAGAGAAACTTTCATCGCCTAGTATTTCCCCAGAATATTGACAGTTTTTTAAGAAGCAGCATTCGTGTAGCTTTTGCCTTTTTCTATGAGGTGAAACCTTCCCGTGGAAGGAGAAAATAGTACCTTACAGACCCCCGTAGTACCATTTCGATTTTTGGCTACATTAATCTCCATGACATCTTTCTGTTCAGTGGCAGGATTATAATATTCATCTCGATAAAGCAGTAATCCTAAATCCATATCCTGCTCAATATCACCACTGTCTTTGATATCAGCCATCGAAGGGCGTTTATTACTCTGACCTTCGACACCACGATTTATTTGAGCCAAGACGACAAACGGAGTATTGAATGTCTTGGCAATGTCTTTACAAGCTCCACTATATTTGCCAATTGCTTGCGCTCGGTTTCCTGCCGACCTATCGCCCAGCTTCTGAATGTAATCGAGTACTACTAATCCTAACTCTCCTTTTTCTGATTGAATTCGACGCAATACAGAGCGCATTCTAGTAGGAGTTAATTCACTGGCAGGAGTATCATCAATAATGATTGGGAGTTCTGCTAGATTACTTAATCCTTCGACCAAAGAATCATATTCATCCTCATAGATCTGGTTGTGCATCAATCGCTGTGAGTCAATACCAGTGTGCATTGAGAGGAATCTTTTAGTTAACTGTTCTTCTGACATCTCAGCCGAAAAGAAGACTACAGGCTTTTGTTGAGATGTAGCGATTTGGTTAGCTAAATAGCATCCAAACCAACTTTTTCCCATACTTGGACGAGAGGCAACTACAATTAAATCTTGTTTAATTAAGCCACCAATAAGTGAATCTAAGTCCGTTAAACCAGTAGGATAAGCAGGGGATGAAGCTTGTTCTATCTTGTTAAAAACATTAGCCAAACATTCATTAATGGGCTTCGGTTGAAACTTGTCCTGTTGATTAGTGTTAAGGTTGAATATTTTCTCTTCTGAAGTATCAAAGATAGTTTCTAATTCGGCAGTAGTGTCATAACCTAACTCAACTATTTCATGACCTACTTGAACTAATTGACGACGTTGATATTTATTCAGTACCAGTAAAGCATAACGGTCAATGTTTACAGCCGATACAGTACGATTTAACAGTTGGGATAGCTTACTTGTTCCTCCTACTTTTTCTAGTAGATTATGGTCAGCAAGCCAAGTAGATATGTGCATTAAATCAGTAGGTTGATCTTTTTGATAGAGTTCTTTTGCAGTTTTATAGAGAAGCTGATGACTCTGCACATAAAAGGCTTCTACTGGTAGCATATCTACTACCATGCTGATAGCTGTAGGGTCAAGTAAGATTCCTCCTAATATGGCTTCTTCTGCTTCGATGTTGCCTAAAAAGGTATTCTTATCAGTCATTTTTCTTATTAAAAATATTACTTAGTATTTTAAGTTTATTGGGGTCAACTAATTTCTTTTCTGGTTTATCAGAAGCAGTAACTATCTTTTGTTCTGGTTTGGTCAATTGTTGAAGAGTTATCTCTGGCTTTGTCCAACCTTCTTTGATAGCTTTATTTAACCAACCACCAGCATTAGGAATGTCTTGTTTAATTAGTTGATATTTGAGTGCTTCAATGGCATCTAAAATCGTTTCTTCTGAAGCTGATTTTATGGTTTTAGTTAGAGTAGTATTTAAGTTAATACCTAATTCAACCAGTTCTGATTGAATGTTATCTAAAATGGTAGATTTAGATTTTCTCTTCTTATCAATCGGTGTTACTTTCTCAGCTATCTCTTGTTTACCTAATTTAGTTCTTAGGTTTTCATTTTCTTCTTGTAATCTTTCTATCTGTGCTTGGAGATGATGAGCGCGATATACTTGACCAGCTAATGATTCACACTTGCGTTTTAGTTCCTTATTTTCTGCTTCTATCTTTTTAATTCTCTCCTGAAGACGAGTAATTACTTTACCTTGAGAAGTGGAATTAGGTTTAGCTACTGGCTTTACAGGCAAAGAGTTTTGCTTGCTTCTTAATTCGGCTATGTGTTGTTTGATTTCTGGATACTTATAAAGGTAACTAACACTAACTTGTGCTTCTCTAGCTACAGTATGAAAGTTAATTTTAGCGTTGAGTTTTTGTAGTCTTTCAATGGCTTGATAAACTCGATTTTTAGCATCTTCTTTTCTAGCTTCCTGAGTTTCTTTGAGAGTGTTAATTCTTGACTCTTTAGTTAAATCGTTACCGTTGTTCATGCTGTCTCCTGTAACGATAGGATGATTTTATCTAATTGGTCAGCTTGTCTGGCAAATTGTTCGACTAAGACACTATGTCCGTTAGCTAATGCTTGTTCTTGTTTTTCTCTTAATTCATCTCTTTGTTTGATGTATTGAGATAATTTTTCTGGTTTAGCCACAAAGAAACGACAGGTATAACAAGCACGAAACTTATCGCATTCTTCATCTAAATCTAGCCCACAGTAACCATAAATAGGTGTATTGACATGAGTACCAGCAACTTCTAATTCATGAGCAACTGGATTCTCCCAAAAGGACTTGGGCATTGATTCATAGTAGATTTTTTTGCCATCAGCGTTGACTAAAGCGGACTGGATGTGACCAGCTTCTTCTTCTATTTGTTCGCAAGTTACCTGGATATAGAAGTTAACTGTAGTTGCTAATTTTTTATGTCCTGCCCAAGCACTAACTACTGACAAATCATGTCCTTTTAAGAACAATTCTGTTAGTCTTGTTTCTCTAATTAGACGAGTTTGAAATTTTCCTGGCTTACCATTATCATCTGTGATATTTTCAGTTTTAATAAGAGTACGAATTGCTTTTGTAAGAGGACTGCTACTAGGAGGAATAAGTCTTTTTGCAGGTTTTAATTTAGGATGATTAGTATCTGAGGAAGAAACACCATAATAATGACAAAATAAGTATTCCCAGTCCTTACCCCATAATTCTTCTATGTACTCAATCTGTTCTTGAATAACTTTAGCTATGGTTGTTGTAATTGGGACTGAATGTTGATGAAACTTCTTACCTTTTCTACGCAACCAAACTAACTTCCATTTATCACCTATCTGCTCTAGACAGTCTTTTTTCAATAGTGCTAACTCTGAAGGACGCATTGCAGCAAAGAAGCAAACAATCCACATTCGTGCAATGGGTTCTGGGAGCTTGTGTAAATTTTTTTCTATCTGCTCTCGAACAATATCAGGCATTGGGTCTGGGTTATTAGACTTTATTTTAGGATAATCACTACTACGAAATATATAAGGATCTACTTTAAACCAACCTTTAAGATTACCTACTTGAAAAAAAACTTTTAAATTACTTATTATTTTTGCAGTTTTATGATCGCTAGTATTATTAACACGAAGGACACTAAGAAAATCAAGTATTAATCCTCGATCTACTTGATTTAAGTTTAATATATTACATTTGACTAAGTAATCAGAAAAAGTAATAAAACCATCTTTTTTTGAGCGAATAGTTGTATAAGGAGTATTAGTTTTACATAATCCCAAAAAATACTTTTTAACAAATAATTTTAAGGACTTAGATTTAATTGAGTGAAAATGAATTTTAAACCTACTTCTTTTTTCCTCTACTGATTTATTAATACTTCTTAAATCCCATTCATCATCGTCAAAATTAAATTCTTTTATAGGGGGTGCAACATAATAGTAATTAATTTTATTATCTTGATGAACATTTACATATTGAAATGCACTAGCATTACAAACTTGACATTTAAAAATATTTTTTTCTTGTTTTTTTGATGAAATTAATGCCATTTTTCTAGCATTACATTTTTCGTTAGGACAACCTAATCCATTAGCATTAAATCTAGCAATATGTCCTTTGTGCAATTTGCTAGATTGTAAAGTAAGACTATTACATTGTGGACATTTAAAACGCTTTTTATTGTGATTTGAACCATTAAGTAATAGTTTTGTTATCTCACCTTTTTTCTCACATTCAGGGCAAATAAAATCTTTTTGATATTCTAACGTCCAATCAATCTCGATCATTATCAACAATCTCCTTTAAAATATTAGCTCTTCTTGTCAGATAATTAATATCTCTTTGAATTTCTTTCGCGACTCTTACCATGCCTAAATTGTTAGCTTTTTCTAATTCATTTTCTAGTCGTTCTAAATCTTGTTGTAAGTAAGGTAAATCTTTTTCTGATGTCATCCAATCCCCACAACGCCAACAACCGTTAACGGTTGGACAAGGTTTTTTGAGATTAGTTCTATGGCACTCTCCCTGTTGAGTAGTTATTTGGTGCATCTTAAGACGTATATATTCTTCGATTGCGTCTTGAGGTTTGTGAGTGGCTACTACTTTTCCTTCAATATTTACGAAGTTTTTTTCTTTAGTTAATTCCTGATATTCCTCTCCTATTACTTCTTTAAGAAGATGCTTGTAGTGTTTTTGCATATCAGGATTACGATGTCTGAGGTATTTTTGAATAATTAAATCTCTAACACCTGCATTAGTCATTACCGTTGCAACTGTTCGTCGAAATTGATGAGAAGTAAAATGCCAAATTTTTCCATCTTTTGAACAAATTTTATATTGAGTAGCTAATTGATTTAACCACCTATTAAATGTCTGTGCTGACATTACTCTGTTAATAGGTTTAAAGGTTAAATTTCGACCACCATTATTAGAACAAAAAAGGTTCTGATAGCTATCTCCAAACTTTTCCTTAATATAATCTTGTTGTTCTTTGATTACTGGCACTAAATCTATTGGTATTGATATCTCATCTCCTTTAATTTGAAACTTTTCTGTCTCTTTTAATCTTAATCGCCATTTATTACTTCTTTTCCTGAGACAATTTAAAGGTAGATTAAGTAATTCTCCAATTCTTAGCCCTAGTGTTCTAATTATTAATACCTTTCTTTGCATAGGTTCAGGAAAATGACATAAATTTTCTTCTAGCTGATTCCAAACTTCTTCTGGAATGTAAATTATTTTATCTGGTGAACATTTAAATCGACCTCTTTTTCGGTAAAACCAATATGTGTTTACCTCTAACCATCCTTCAATATTACAAGTTTCAAATAAATTATATAAATATGAATTATTAGACAAAAGTGTTTTTTCTTTTAATCCAGTTGATTTATTCCAATAATAAAATTGCTCAAATAGACTGCTATCTATCATTTTTATACTATTTATTTTTTTTTCTTTGAGAAACTTGGAAAATTTGCGAAAAGTACAAAGATGCGAACTTATGTGTCCTATTGATAGTTTCTGTTGTGTTTGTTTCAATACCAAAAGTTTACTTGTAACATTTAACCATTGGGGCTGAATTTTACTAAAATTCAGGGTTAACAATGAATTATGTTGGTGAGTTTCTAATTTTAAATCTTCTTTTGTCAACCAAATATCTTTCTTAAGTAAAGGATTTTGCAATAATTGTAATGGGACTTCTTTCTCAAATAAACCATCATAATCTTCTGAAGACCAATCAAATTGCTTTAAATTCATTCTTTTTCCTCCCTCTCAATTACTTCCCATAAATTTGCTTCTTCGATGACATGGGAATAAATATCTAAAGTCGTGGCGATACTGGCATGACCTAATAAATATTTGACTCTTTCTGGTGAATAATTAGCCCTTAAAAGTCGAGTCGCATACGAGTGGCGAAACAGGTGGGGATAGGCTTTGATGCCTGTTTTCTTCTCCAAATTATTGAGTATTTTGTTAGGCAAATTAAGCATTACAGGCGCACCTATATCTCCTTCCCAGATATTCACGAAAACAAATTCAGAATTTGTCCCTGGATATTCTTTCATTAAGTATTCATCGTATAGTTGGAGCAATTCTTTAGTTACAGGAATTGTTCTTTCTTGTCCTTTAGCTAATGCTCCATTGGGGTTATCTTCTCTTCTAACTACTCGTACAAAGTAATCTCCAAAATCTCCAATATCTTCATTTTTTAGCCCTAGTAATTCCCCTTTCCGCATACCTGTTCCGTTAAACATTAAAATCATTAATTTGTCCCTGAGATGGTTGCAAGCATTGACTAAGGTTTCTATCTCCTCATCAGTCAAACAGCCTGGAAATTTAGTTGTTTCTTTGAGCTTGACTAACTTCTCTCTGGTAGGTTTAGTCTTAGCTATTCCAGTTAATATGCCTGTCGTACCGACTCTGGTATTACCTGTCTTATAAACCGCATGAAAACGCTCGTATTGACTAAAATCAACTGTCTTATTACACAGATGATAGTCATAAAAAGTAGAGACAGCAGTAATAGCTCTATTAATGCTTTTCTCTGACCTCTTGGCTTCTACTTGCTGTAGAGAAATGACTTTAGATGTATCTCCCACTCTGAGCCAGTAAGCAAAATCTTCTAAATCCTGATGAAGATTAACATTACGCCAATCCAAGGATTTAAGAGCTAGAAATTCCCACCATCGCTTCAAATCAGTTCCATATGCCTTGACTGTGTTGGTCGATTTAGTTGCAGTTAAAGAGGTCAAGTAACGCTGTATTGGTTCGACTACCTGATAGTCTTCATCCAGCATTACCCAGATGATTTTATTGGTGTATGGGTCAATTCCTTTCTGTAGTGTGAGCATCATGCACTTAATAATACAGCACAATACTCATTAAAGAAAATAAATATATGGGTAACTGTAATTTTACTTAACGTCCAAAAAATAAATCATTGTTGTTGTTGTTTATTATTGATTTTGTAGGAAAGATAAGGTATCCCGCGTCCAAGAAGATAAACCATAAATCGTTTGTCCAACTCAGCCATCACTACTTCGGTGTTCCAACCCCGTTGTTCTACTTCTCTAAGAATCTGCATCGCGCTACTATGTAAAGGAGGCA
>JBFRWE010000126.1:0-7098 GCA_051439345.1 Xenococcaceae cyanobacterium | reverse complement strand
ATCAGAAGTTGAAGATCAAAATCTAATTCGTTTGCGTACCAACAAACTTAAGTTAACTACCGAGCCGACTCAAAAATTAGTAGTAGATGGAGAAGTATTTGATGAAAATCCCGTTGAGTTTATTTGTCTACCTAATGGTTTAACTATTTTTGCTCAGTTAAGTTCAGTTAATACAATCGTTTAATCTAGACAGTCATAGAGAGTTCTTATTGACGAATATCTCAAACATAGACTTGGTAGCAGTTACATACTATTGATACTTAATGTGGGTCGAAAAACGTCGTTATTGTGGGTCACTACATTTGATATTGTAGATTAGCTCAAAACAAACAAGCGCAACGCGTTCACGAAGTGCGTCGAAGACTAGCGGCTCTCCGTTTAAAACGACTATTTCAGGTCGCGCGCAAATACTGTTCGGATAAGCCTGAAAACTTAATGAAATTAGCGAGTGTGGGAAGTGTGGGGAGTATGGGAGGAGACAACTTTTAAGGTTAATCTCCCCTCTCTTCTGGTCCAAGAGTTAAATAATTTCCTATCTTATAATGAAACTACCATAAATGCGATCGCGGAACAAGCGACCAGGGAAGTTAATTCTGAGCCAACAAGAAATTTTGAGCCATTTTCTGATCTCCGTGAACCAGGCTCTTATTCAGTCGTGAAAAAAACCATGACTTTCGAGATCAATGAAATACGCCAGACCCAATTTGGCTTTGCTATCGAAAAGAATTCAGAATTGCAAGGACTGATTAATTGGGAACAAGTCGGTGTTTTAGGTGATTCCTTTGGTGGTTATACAGCACTAGCTCTGGCAGGAGCCCCTCTGAACCGAGACAGAATCAATCAAATGTGCCGAAAAAACCAACCGACTCTCAATGTATCTATGTTGTTACAGTGTCGTGCTAGTTCTTTACCTCCAGGACAATACAACTTAAAAGATCCGCGTATCAAAGCAGCAATAGCAGTTAGTCCTATTACTAGTTCAGTTTTAGGATTAGAAAATATGAGTCAAATATCGATTCCTACCATACTAGTTTTGCTGTCTGAATTATCACTACTATCTTCCTTGGTAGATTGAGTAAATATCCAATTTATTTTGGTAAAACTAAAATTATAATCAAGTTCACCAGTCTTCCGAGGAATATAAGTAGATGAATTTCTCGCGATTGTTTCCTCTCCCAATAAGTCTTCTGCTGTGGTGCTAATATTTGTCCCCTTTCTACTACCTATTGCAACACCACTGACTGGAGTTGTTTTAGAAATATCAGAATCTGGCACTGGTTTAACAACAAGAGCTTGATGGGAAGGAGTTGTTTGTGCTTTAGCCAAGCTAGCTGATAAAACTACGACAGATAAAGCGATCGGGGTTGCTATCCAAGCAAATTTAAAGTATTTGAGTCTCATAAAAAAAAGTGTAGTTTGAAGCTGCGCATGCTTCTAATACCAAATAGAAAAAAGAATGCGACACTGCCGTAAGGGCAGTTAGTGAAATACCCTAATCAAATATTTAATTTTCTTTTAAACAGTATAGTTGATAGCAATTACTATATAACTGAGAACTATACTGCGCGCGGGTCAAAACTGGACTTTTAATAAATGGCTCAAATTTAAACTAGACAAAGCTTTTGCTACTTTTCAGAAAGTCTAAATCTCATCCGCGCACAGTATAGGAAAGAATTTATCTCTAACTGCTGAATTTATTGCGAACTAGAATCTGATGGATTTTCTGATTATGATTCAGTTAAAATTTTCCAAGCAGCGTCTACAGCCCGATTGATTCGGTTATCCATGGTCTTCAAATCACTGATAAATTTGTCCCACTTTTCGTTGGTTTCAGAAGTAAAGTCCTTGATGGATTGGTCTAAAGATTGCTCCTGTTCTTTGAAAAAATTCTCGGTCTTGTTCAAGGTCTCTTTAGCCTTGCTCATGGCTTTAACATAGGCTTCACGGGTCATGTCTTCAGTTTCTTGCAGTTCAGCAGCAGCACGATTTTTAATCAGTTCTACTAGTTCGCACATTTTCTGCTTAATTTCATCGGATTCACCGACCATTTTCTTTTCAACCAAGGCTTTGGTATCTTCGCTAACAGGCGTGATAGCAGACTCATTGTCACCAGGTGTTTGATTAGTCATGAGATAATCTCCTTTGCCCCATTGTTTTTTACTAATATTTAGTTAAGCATATTAAAGCTTACGTTGTTGGACAAAATTTTAGCAACATAGAGACTTTATAGGTAAAAAGTCAAAGAAATCAGAATTAAGTAAAGAGAAACAAAGAATCTTGGTTTACTCTAATGTAACTATTTATTTTCTCCTACTTTAATTCGCAAATGGACGATTTCCAGTTAATCATCTGGAGATCGGCACTACCCCTGTGGAAATCCATTGTATTCCTCAAGGATTGACAAGAAGCAATTCGCAATCAATCCCCCAAAGCCGTTAAAGACTACACCGTAGCAACCAGAAGACTAATTGATACTGAAATTACCGATCGCGCGATCAATTTTATGGAACGACAGGTAAATGATGGCAAACCCTTCTTTGCTTATATACCCTTTACCCAACCCCATTTACCGTCTCTACCCCATCCCGAATTCGCAGGTAATATCAACTTGCCATCTAAAGTGTAATTTTCGTGCTTTGTGTTGAGTCGGGCAAAACGCCGATTAACTTTGGAATCGGCAGATTAGAAAACTAACTTCAAAGTTACGTCTCTGAACGCAAGTTGGTATAACTTCACCGACAAAGTGCAAGGGAAATTCTCCGCTCTCAAGAAACAAATCCAACAAGATGATGAAGAATCTGCTGTGGAGTCAAATTCTCAAGAATCATTGTAACTAAATCGAGCACTCCTTTCAAAACCCATTCCTGATTACAACAAGCTGATGCAGTTGAGAGGAGGAAAACATGAGTGTTAATCAAATTCAACGCCAAAGCGAAAAGTATCACCAACAGGAAAAAATATGATGAAAAGATTTGTATTAACCATCACCTCTATAGCTCTTTTGACTTCCTTCTCTTTGGCTGCTTGTGGTAAAAAAGAGCAGCCCTCAACAGAGATTACTCCATCACCAGAAGAAGCAATAGAACCAACAGAAACAGAAGAGCCAGAACCAACTCCAGAACAAAGTTCAGAAAGAGAAGTATATCAGCAGCAAGTTACTTATGAGCTACAAAAACTCAATAGTCAAATCGATCGACTACAGATGCAAGCCAGACAATCAGAAGCTTTGGCACAAGAAAAGTTGAGCAAACGCATTAACGAACTAACCAAAAAAATGCAACTTCGCTCTCAACTAAATGCTGAACTCGAAAACGACATGGCTGAATTGATGCAGCAACTACAACAACAATCTGAGCCCAATGCTCAACTAAACGACTTGATCCAAAAACAGGCTTTAGTACAACAAAAAATGGAAGCTCTTCTAGTAGCTGACGAGCCAACTTGGGAACAAAGCAAATTTGATGTAGATGAAACCCTCGCTACTCTTAAACAAAGCTATGAAAGATTTCAACCCAAACCACTAGGTACTGAATCAGTGGAATCAGTACCTAGTGAGTTTAGCTCTAGCGAACCTGAATCAGTCGAATCAGTACCTGATGAGTTTAGCTCTAGCGAACCTGAATCAGTCGAATCAGTACCTGATGAGTTTAGCTCTAGCGAACCTGAATCAGTCGAATCAGTACCTGATGAGTCTAGCTCTAGCGAACCTGAATCAGTCGAATCAGTACCTAGTGAGTCTAGCTCTAGCGAACCTGATAGTATGTCTGAAAAGTCTCAGTAATTACATACACTTTAGTAAGTAAAACGAGAGCGAAATAATCAGGATTTTTTTCTTTACTCTCTTTCTGTTTGATGTAATTTTTTAGTGACAAAAATTACTTTTCAGATGCCTTCTGAATCAAAAAAATCCAGAGTGACAAAATATTCTCTAACAGCTTTTTATATTGCTTAAAAAGACTAAAGCTGGCAAGTATAATTTTTGCTCGATAACATATTTACTAAGCTTAAAATTTCGGTCTGGTTAATTTTGTTGCTCTAGAAAAAAACTTCTTGTCTCTTCAGTAAAAGCTTTTTTTGCTTGCTGATCATGATAAATGTTTTTATAGCATCCTCGCTGGAGACACAATTCTCAATGAAAACTACAGAATCAAACGAAGTAAAAACCTCTGATATATTGCCTCGAGCTGAAACTATCAGCAATAAATTAAAAGTAAGTAACTTTCAAAAACTGGAAATAATTTTAGAAAGAGCCATATTTTCGGCTCGATGGTTATTGATTCCATTTTATGTTTGTTGTTTACTATTAATAGTAATACTTACCATCAAGTTTACTCAAAATTTCTGTTTTAAAATTATCCCTTTAGTCTTTATTGAAGTTGAACAAAGCGAGGTTATTTTATCAATTTTAGAGTTTATCGATTTACTGCTTGTGGCTAATTTATTGATAATTATTGTGTTTAGTGGCTATGAGAGTTTCGTTTCCAAATTCGCTCTTGGAGAAAATGTCGATCGACCTGAATGGATGTCTAACATTAGTTTTTCTAATTTGAAACTCAAGCTGATGGGTTCTTTAGTAACTATATCAGCAATAGAGTTATTAGGGTCATTTATCAAGGTTGCCGAAATTAGTCAAAGGGTTTTAATTTGGCAAGTGATCATTCACTTTACTTTTGTTATTTCTGGTTTACTTTTTGCTTGGATGGATAACATTAGTGAACCAACTAACTCTTAGAGGATGTACTAAATAGATTACATCTTTGAGCTAGGGAAGAGCGGAGTCGGAGTGTCTCCGCCTCCGAAGAAGAAAAGATTGTCAATGTGTAAATTCATACTTAGTTATACTTGCAGGAAAGCTATGAATAGTTGTCCGCACTGCTCTTATCATTTGCTTTGACAATACTTAATTGCTCAGGAATACTCCAGACTTCTAATTCATTAATTGAGAGTCCAAAACTATGAATAAAATTACTTACTTAACCAGCAAAAGATTAAACTTAACTGTGCTGGCAGCTATTACTTCCCTTGCTAGTTTAAGTTTAACCGTACCTCTTTCAGTTAATCATAGCCAAACAGCTTCTTTTCACAATCTTCAATCATCATCTGCTTCAGTTAAAAATCAGTTAGTTAATGCTTCTGTTAAGGCTATAGAAGCCAATGGTGATCGCTGGCAAGAAACTCAAGAATCATCAATCAAAAAAAGTAATCACAGTAGTGATTTAGAGAGCAATAGTCTAGTTGCTGTCAAACAAGCTAAATATATGCAAGCTCAAGCCCTAAAACTAGAATCTTCCCTAGCCAAAACTATTACCTTGGTTAAAGAATTAGAAGGTTTTCGCTCTTCTGCTTATGTAGATACTGATGGTACAGTAGTGATTGGTTACGGAATGCCTATAATTAATGGCAGAAAAGTTAGGTTGGGCGACCTCATTTCTGAAGTTCAGGCGGAAACTGCCCTCAGAGAAAAATTACAAGAGATTCAACAGCAGATCTTAGCAGCATCCACTGTCGAATTAAATTCTCATCAATTAGTAGCTTTGACTTCCTTTACTTTTAATGTTGGTGTCGAATCAGTATTCAAAAGTACCTTGTTGACAAAACTCAATGCTGGAGACTTTTTCGGTGCAGCTAACGAGTTTCCACGCTGGAATCAAGCTAATATGGGGGGAAGACTAGTTCCTTTGGCGGGTTTAACCAAGCGAAGATTAACTGAAAAAAATCTGTTTTTAACTGCGGTTAATTAATGTCACCTGGTTCGGTAAGATTTAGAGAAAATTGCGGTATTTAAACCCAAAATCTCAGTGATACTCAAGTCAGACTACAAATTGATGTAGAGCAAACAGTTTCCCTGAAAAATATAATCCCTCAATCTTAAAGAGTAATTCTGGCTACCAATTTAAGGAGAAAAAGACAAATTGTTCTTACCGTAGCTTTGACCAGAGAGTACCTTTAAATTGTCTTACCCATAAATACTCACCCTTGATTCACAATTTTCAAACTGTTTGTCAAAACTGACATTAAACTGTCATAGCTTTGAAAGAACTACTTGTTAACTTATTAAATAATAAATCAATCTCAAATATTGTTAACGAGCTTCACACTATCGGAGAAAAGGCTATGAATACTTGCCCTTACTGCGACCATAATTTACTCCGCCATCTCCGCTCCCAAAATCGCTACTGGTATTGTCCACACTGTCGTTTAGATACATCAGACAGTTTCATAACAGCCCAAAATCGCTCTAGAACCTGTAAATCCGAGCTTTTAAAATCTCGTGATTTTTCCTTAGTTTCTTCACTCTAATTTTTAAGAGCCACAACTATGCAATCACTTTCAACTATTGCTTTAATTTCAGTTCATAGCGATCCTGCTACTGAAACAGGAAGTCAAAATGTTTATGTGCGTCAGGTAGGAGAAGCTTTATCTCGGCTGGGATGGCAGGTAGATATGTTTACTCGTCAAACTGATGCTACTCAATCCAAGATAGTGCAACACAGTCCCCATTGTCGAACTATCCGTTTAACTGCTGGGGCAGAACAATTTGTACCTAGGCAAAAACTAATTGGTTATTTACCAGAGTTTCTCAAGCAACTGCGTCAATTTCAATTAGCTAATAACATTCAATATCGTTTGATTCATACTAATTATTGGCTTTCCGCTTGGGTAGGTATGGAACTCAAAAAAATCCAACCCCTCAAGCACATCCATACTTATCATTCTCTCGGTGCAGTTCAATATGCCAGAATTAACCATCTTGACAATATGGCTAAAAATCGTTTAGCGATTGAAAAAGTTTGTCTGGAAACAGCCGCTCTAACTATTGCCACCTGCCCTCAACAGAGAGAATACCTAAGAGAATTAGTTTCTCATAAGGGCAACATCGAGATTGTTCCCTGTGGTACAGATACTCATAAATTTGGCGTATTGACCCATGTAACAGCAAGAGAAAAACTAGGAATAGAGTCAGATGTATTTACCCGCATTTCTCACAAAAATCGCGATCGCTATAAACCTAACCCTTACCAGATATAGGTTTGAAACTCCTGTTGACTCAGTCACGTGAAACAACAGTCTGTGGTTTGAGTTCTAGTCAGTATTAGA
>JBFRWE010000125.1:0-4077 GCA_051439345.1 Xenococcaceae cyanobacterium | reverse complement strand
TACCTTTGTGAAATAAGTTAGGAGTGAGATAGATTTGACCGTCGGTAATCGAAACTAGATTGGTAGGAATATAAGCTGAGATGTTTTGTGCTTCGGTTTCTACTATGGGTAAAGCTGTCAATGAACCACCTCCAAATTCGGGACGCAGATGAGTAGAACGTTCCAAAAGACGAGAATGAATGTAGAAAATATCTCCAGGAAAAGCTTCTCTGCCAGGAGGACGACGCAATAATAGCGATAATTCTCGATAGGCTCTAGCATGTTGAATCAGGTCGTCATAAACAATCAGAACATCTTTCCCCTGTTCCATAAAGTACTCTGCCATCGTCGTGGCTGCATAGGGGGTAATGTATTGTAAGCCTGGAGGGGATTCTCCTCCTGCGACTACAACTATGCAATAATCCATTGCTTCCCTTTGGCGTAACTCAGCAATCAATTTAGCTACTGCTGAACTCCTCTGTCCGATCGCACAATAAACACAAATAACATCTTTGCCTTTCTGATTGATAATTGTATCGAGAGCGATCGCCGTTTTACCCGTTGCGCGATCGCCTAAGATTAACTCTCTCTGTCCTCTACCAATGGGAATCAAAGCATCAATAACTTTTATCCCCGTTGGCAAAGGAACAGTAACAGGTGCGCGCTGCATTATTCCTGGTGCTTCTCTTTCTACGGGAAGTCTTTTTATTGTAGAAATTGTCCCTTGATTATCCAAGGGACGACCTGTGGCATCAATGACCCTACCTAATAACTCTTCTCCTACGGGTACATCTAAGACTCTCCCTGTTCGCAATACCTCACAACCCGCTTTTAAATTCTCACTATCATCTAATAAAATAATCCCCACTTCATCGCGATCGAGATTGTAAGCCATTCCATAGCAATTCCCTGGAAACCTCACCAATTCCTCGGCTTGCACGCTAGGCAAACCCACAGCGCGGGCAATTCCTCCACCCAAATAGGTTACAGTCCCTACCTCTTCAATTTCTAACTTAGGATTATGCTGATCTAAAACCTGCTGGGAAATAGCAACGGTTTCATCTAAAAGATTTTGCCAGGATAAGGAATTAATATCTGTCACAATGTCTTTTTGAAATTACTTCTCATATAGATAAGACAAAAGTTTGAGGATGCTGTGAATCATTAAAAATATTTTTGGGTTTCATTTCTTACGTTAGTATGTGTAAATCAGAGTGTAACTATGGCTACAAATTTATCAATAGATCCTGAATTACTAGAAGAAGCATTGAAAGTTGGTGGTTTCAACACCAAAAAAGATACGGTGAATCAAGCACTTAAAGAATTTGTCCAGAGAAGAAAACAGCAAGAAATTATTGAACTATTTGGAAATTTTCCTAGCGATGAAGACTACGATTATAAAAAAGGTCGCAAATGAGTGGTGTACTTGTTGATACTTGTATGTGGTCGCTTGCTTTGAGAGGAAAAACACCAAGAAATCAAAAAGTTGCCGAAGAACTGACTATACTTACCTTCCTATTACATTGCACAAAGAAAGCTGACTCTCAAAGTGCAATAAACATTAATAGTAAAGCGATCGCTATTAATAATCACATAGGCTTCGAGAAAGTCAGACAAAATAGGTAAAATTAACGAAATAAGAGTTTATAAACTAGTAATTAAGCGAATATTTGCGGATAACATGATTAAGCTTACTTATGCTGCTTGGTTATTATTCTCAGACATAACTTGGGCTGTGGTTGTTTCTAACTCAGTTAAATAATGTTCTAAATTCCAAGAAATCTTATAACCGCGATCGCGCAATTCAAGGCCACAGATAAAATCTTCTACCGTTTCAAACTGTACTTCGGCATTAGCAGCAATTTGCGCTCGAATAGAAGTAATTACACGCTCTTTTTTCTCTTCAGGAATTGTAAATGAACTACAGACTTTAATTATATGGTTAGGATTGGGAACTGGTGCGGTGCTAATGGTATTTTTTTGTAGCTCATCAAGATTATCAAGGCGATCAATAAAAGTATCGATAATTTGTGTTTCTAAATTAGCGTTGGCTAAATCGGCTAAAGCTTTTCGAGTCGTTACCGCAACTTGTTTACTCAAGCGATCGCGCAATTGACGAATAAATTTATGCCGATCTTGTTCTAAAGTTCTATACCATTGGGAACGAACTCGATCTACTTCCGCTTGTGCTTGTTGGGTTAACTTTGCTTTTTCTTGCTCTACTTCTTGTTTTGCTTCCTCTAACCAGGCTTGCTTTTGTGCTTCTAACTCCTGTTGTTTGTGCAAATATAACTCTTTTTCTGCTTCAGCATCTTTCTCTTTGCTTGCTGCCGTGGCTAACTGACGTTCAATTCTTTGCGATCGCGCTTCCATTGCATCAGTGATAGGTTTATAGAGAAAACGCTTTAGTAAAGCCACTAAAATTAGAAAATTAAGGATTTGAGCAATAATAACAAAAGGATCGATAAGCATAGTTCGGAGTTCGGAATTCGGAGTTAGTAGTTAGTAGGTATCACAATTCATTACTCATTACTCATTACTTATTACTTATCCTCCTGCTTTCTCGATAAAGTAACTCCAAAAAGGATTAGCAAAGATCAAAATTAAAGTAATTACAAAACAGTAAATAGCGGTTGATTCTACTAATGCCATCCCCACAAATAGAGTACGAGTAATATTTTTAGCTTCGTCTGGTTGCTGGGCGATCGCATTTAATGCCTGTGCCAAGGCTTTACCTTCTCCCAAGGCTGGACCAATAGAACCAATAGTAATTGTCAATCCTGCGGTTACGATGGATGCCATTCCAATTAGTGCGAGATTATCCATAGGTATCTTGTTAGTAGTGGTGATAGTAGGGGCGATTCGCGAATTGACCGTACAGAGGTTAATTGTAGGGGCGAACGGCCGTTCGCCCGTACTAGTTAGTGATTCGCGGACTGCCTATAAAATTAAGTGTTTGAAGTAGCTGCTGCAATAAAAACCATGGCTAAAATGGCAAAAATATATGCCTGAATTAATCCTGTTAGCAATCCCATAGCTTGCATAATTATAGGAAAAAATAACGGTGCGATCGAAAGTAAAATACCGACGATCATCGTGCCACTCATTACGTTTCCAAATAGACGTACAGACAAAGAAATTATATTAGAGAATCTACCAATAATATTAAATGGCAACATGAAGGGAGTAGGTTGAAGGTAGCATTGTTTAAAATAACCCCAAAGTCCTTGTTTTCTGATGCCATAAAGAGGAACAGCAAAAAAAACACAGATGGCTAGGGCAACAGTAGTAGAAAGAGAACCTGTGGGGGGTTGATAGCCAGGAATTATGCTAAGAAGATTGGAAAAAGCAATAAAGATAAAGAGAGTGCCAATAAAAGGAAGATAGGTTTCTGGTTTTTGTTGGCTAACTTCTTCGATCTGAGTTTTAATTCCTAACACCAATACTTCTAATAAATTTTGTCCTCTAGATATTTTGGTAGATGCTGATAATTTGCGGGTAACTAACCAAGAACCCAAAATAAGCAAAACCATGATCAGCCAGGTAAATATCAAAGTGGCATTAATAGTAATTATGCCTCTCTGCCAGAAAATGGTTTGGTCTGGAGTTAAATTCATAGGACGACATAACTTAGTTAATTTTTTAGAGTGGTTAGTAGTTCGTAGTTAGTGGTTGTTGCTAACCTTAATAATTGGTTTTAGAAGCCATGATTTTACGGCGTGGTTGAATTAATAAAATCATTGTTGTTCTAGCTGATAAGAATCCTAGGCAGCAAATTAACAAGGAAATTACGCTATATATATTGTTGCCACTGAGAATTACAGACAAAATAAACAGGGTGATTCCTAGTCTAGATATAAAACTAAAAAATAATAATCGATAAGGATGTTGGGCAACTGGTAGCTGTAGCACCGTCAGCCACAAACCACCAAAGTAAAATACTCCCAAACTAGCTCCGACTATAAAAGCAATAATTGGTATCAATGTTTTGTTCCATCCTTAACTATGGGAAATTATCTTAAAAATAAAACTTGAGGAATTTGTGATAGCGATCGACAAGACTAATATAATCTTCTAGCGAATGCTATCTGATTTCTG
>JBFRWE010000124.1:0-16716 GCA_051439345.1 Xenococcaceae cyanobacterium | reverse complement strand
CTTAGTCATACTAAATCCGATTATCAAAGTATACTTTGACAAATTTGGCTAAAACCTTTCTGACTTCTGATTTCTGACTTCTGACTTTCCTAGCCGTTAAGTATCCTATCTAAACTGGATTTAGTATCAGTTCATCTTTTAGTCTTTTACCGTAGCTCACCCCGAAGTAGGCATTTGCCGACGAATTCTTGTTATTGGTTCTGCAAAACGGAATGGTTTGGTGATGTAATCATCTGCACCTTTTTTAAATCCAGTTAATTTATCTTGAATGTTAGGAAATAATATCATCTACAATTAAATCTAAATTAACCCCAGTCTCCCCTCGCATAACTTAAGTAAAGCTTCAGTACATAAGCGACGATCGCGAAATTGATTACTAAGATAAATATGACGTACTAAAGTTAAAGTTGTGTATGCTGTAATAGCTCGACTGTCTTTTTCTGATGAGAGTTGAATAAATTCTTTTTGTAAAGCAATTTCTCGATCTTGGAGAGCTTCTATATTACCGAAAGTTCGTAAACTATATTCGGTAATATGTCCAATAAAGTTACCGATATCTAGACTAGGATTACCTTCACAATACAAATCCAAGTCTAGCAAATAAAAGCGATTGCGATCGACTATAATCTGATCGAAATAAAAATCTCGATGAATACCACAGACTCTATGTTTGGGTGTGTTTTCTCCTAAAATATGACATTTTTCTAAAATAGATTTAATCCGAGGTTGCCAATGAGGATAATCTTCTAGAACTAGGGGTAACTTTTGTTCTAATATTGCCAATTCATCCGCCATAGTATGACTACGCTGACAGGGAATCTTTGCTTGATGCAGTTTATGGGCAACATGGGCAACTTTTTTACTAATACTAACTCCTCTTTCTGTTGTTAACCAGAAAGTCACTACTTTTCCAGGCACTTTTTTTTGTACCCACATTTGCCATTGGGGAATAATACCTATGGGTTCGGGAACAGAAATTCCGTCATTACTGTTATTATCAAATCCACTATGCCAAAGTTTTTTTTGTAGCTCGTAACTTTTAATATCTGTTCCCTTAGCTCGAATTTTGCCAATTAAAACTAGGGTATTTTCTCCCTGGAAAGTATATTCAATTAAGCAGCGTTTTTGGGGTTTATAGCGAATTACTTTAATTTGAACGAGTTGGCATTTGTTAGTGATAACAGAAAGATGTTGTTGAAATAGCTCCTGAACTTTGAGCGGAGAAATAACATCTTGTAGAAAAAGCATTTTTGGCTCTTTGGTAATCTCAAATCGATCCTTAACTAAACAATTTTTGTTGGTCATTGGTTATTTATAAAAAGGACAAAAGACAATCAACCATCAACACAAGATTTCTTTTATTGATTTACCCTCATAATCTTTTTCTGCTGCTCCTTGGCAAGAAACAAGATTTTTTCTACTACTCGTTCCCAAGTATGATTCTGTAAGATTTTTTCGTGGGCTGAATTTCCTAAATTGCTACGGAGTGAGGGCGATCGCCATAACTGCTCTAAAGCATCCGCTAATGCTGTCTCATCCCCAGGGGTAAGTAATAAACCATTTACCCCATCGTCAATAACTTCGGCAATCTGACCGATATTACTAGCGACAACTGGCAATCCTGCTGCCATGTATTCATAAACTTTTAGGGGAGAAAAATAAAAATCTTCACTCTGGGGATAGGGAGCTACTGCCACATCCATCTGTGCTAACCAATGAGGTACTGTTTCAGGAGGAACAGCACCAGTTAAATGCACCGCAGACTCAAGGTTTTTGCTGGCAATCTCTTGTAAAAGGCGATCGCGCTCGGTGCCATCTCCGACAATTAACAAGCGTGTATTGGGATAGTTGCGATGAAAACGAGCAAAGCCATCAATTAAGATAGGTAATCCGTGCCAGGGTTTTAATGAACCCACAAATCCTACCGTAAATCGAGCGGATGAGGGTGTATTTTGACGAAGTAAACGCAAGCCCTGTCGTTTTACGGCAGGGTACTGTTCACCAGATACCGTGGGAGAAAATCTTTGTGAATTAACCCCATTAGGAATTACCACAATTTTGTCTTTGTCTGTTACGTATTGGCTTACATAATCTTTGATTTCGCGAGAAACAGCGATAATTGCTGTTGCTGCCTGAAAAACTCTCCTGGCAACTGCTTCAGCTTGTTGGCGATCGACTAGTCCCCGATGTTTCTCCTGTTCTAAAATCAAAGGGGCATTCACTTCTAAAATTCCTGGAATTCCCATCTTTTGAGCATATTCCATACCACTGTAACTCCAGAGAGAATAACGCTCATAGACAAAATCGAAGGATTTAGCCAGACTTAACTCCAACTCCAAATCATGATTAATTGATAAAGCAATTCGTTCTTTAATCGATCGTTCTACTTTAGGAGTAGTAGGAAGCTGATAAACTTTAACTCGCTGAAAATCTGGAGGGATTTCATTGCCCAAACGGGTTGTAAATAAACAAATCTGCACATTTTTTTCTAATAAAGACCGAATAACTTCCTGTACATGAATCGAACATCCTTTTTGTCCAAATACAGGAATACCAGAATCGGCACAAATATAAGCAACTCTCACAATCAAATATCTCCTATGGAATGTAGCGAAAGTGGGCATTGCCCACCTGATCTTTAGTGGTTTTTCCCTAAGTTCAAACAGGAATTGCTATTAACTCAGAAGTATGATTTTCCAGTTTTGATGATGATGGGAAAAGCTGACGTAATGATGCTGCATTAGCATGAATATCAAACTCGGATTCCATCAATTTTCGAGCTTCAGTAGCAAACTTGACTCGTAAAGAGGAATTCTCTAGCAGTTTTTGCAATGCTAAAGCTAAAGCAGAAGCATTCTCTTGAGGAACAATTAATCCAGTTTGTTCGTGACGAATCAATTCGGGAATTCCCGTTACATCTGTTCCCACACAAGGCGTACCTAAAGCCATTGCTTCTAATAATACTGTTGGTAATCCATCACGGTTGCCATCTTTGCCGATAATATAAGGAGCAGCAAAAACCGCAGCTTGTTGTAATAATTCAAACACTTCGTTTTGAGGACGCGCACCCACAAGGCATACTTGCTCTACTAACCCCAGTGCCTCAATTTGTGCCTTTAATGCCCCTGCTAATTCCCCAGTCCCAACTATTTGACAGTTAAAATTACAACCTCGTTGTTTGAGTAAAGCACAAGCTTCAACTAAAATAGAAAGTCCTTTCTTCTCTACCAAGCGTCCTACAGAAATGATCTGTGGCGGACGATGTTGGGGAGAAGCATAAGCAAATTGAGTTAAATCTAAGCCGTTGTAAATACGCTGGACTTTACTCGCTACATTTCCGTAAACTTGCTGTAAATACTGAACATTATAATTACTCACCGTAACCACAGCAGCACTATCCCTAATTTTTCGGGTCATATCTGCAAAATTAACACTATTGTGGAAAATGTCTTTGGCATGGGCGGTAAAAGTGTAGGGAACATCAGCAAAATGGGCTGCTAAGCGTGTAACACTGGTAGCCACAGAACCAAAATGGGCGTGTAGATGGGTGATTTGTCTCAGACGAACTTCTCGTGCTAACCATGCAGCTTGATAAACAGTGCTGGCTCTTTCTCCCGCAGCAAATGACAATTTACTCCAAAAACCAGGAATAACTAGGGCAATTTCTTGTAGTTCTGCCCAAAAATAACTTGCTGGAGTGGGAGCATTACTATTAAGGGAATTACTCACTCTTCCTTGTACGGGCTTGCGAATATAGGTAACAGAGGCTCTTACTTGAGAAATAATGTTTTGAAAATGACTATCGCAGGGAGGACGAAGAGCAAAAATATCAATATCTAATCCTACGGATTCATGGGCTAAAATCTCGTTGACGACGAAGGTTTCCGAATAGCGGGGATAGCGTTTGAGGACATAGCCGACTTTGATTGATGGTTGTTTCATGTCTGTTTATTAACCTTGCATTAAAGATGGAACATAATTTGGGGTTTTTTCCAGCATTTCAGCCAAAAATTGGGTAATACGCTCTAATACTTAATGATAGAGCCTTATTTTTGGGCTAAAACTTGCTTAACTTATCTCTATCGATTTATCGATGTAGCCTTGATTAAATAGATGTAATTAACAACGATAAGACTGTTATCTAAGATTTAATAGGTGTTTAAGAAAAGGTTAAGTCTTGCTTTTAAGTGTTAAAGAGAACCATGAAGTATTAATGAAAAATTGATGAGAAAGTTTTCATGAAGCTTGACATGTTCAAAATTTAATTAAAGTAAGAATTTTTCGAGCAAAAAATGTTCTGACATTTTTCATAAAATTACCTGTACAAGTAAAATCAATCGCTACAGATACAAAAATAAATGATTTTGCGGAAATAAATGTTGTAAGTATACAAATCTAGGCAAATACACAGAATTAGCCCAGAAAAACTTAATATTCTTAACCAATAAATTAGCTGATAGCCGATCGCTACTCACTAAACATATGTAATTAATTTTGTTGGGAACTTATCATAATGCTAAATTTTCTAACTCATTTCCCAAGAAGTTAAAAAATCCCATTCTTCTGGAAGTTCCTCAGTTTCAGTACTTTCTCCTGATAGTAAAGCTTGGTATTCTCCTGAATCAATCCATTTAAGTAACTCGGCAGCCCGTAGAGTTGTCCAAGGGTGCATTGGTTCCATAAAACTGAGCATTTTGGTAAACTTATCAAGGCGATCGAGATTATAATTACCAAAATCGCGGGCTTGAGCCATAAATTCTTCGACTACGTTAACGTTAATATATTTACCTGGTAAACCCGCTAGTTTAATTAAAGCACTGGTAGCGGTATTAATATCTTGACAGGCAAGTAATCCTGCTCGATCGGAAGTTAGTTTAGCCATCATTACCCATTGATAGAGGGCAAATTCAACCCCATTAGTTGCTAAACCCCCCAATCCTAAAGTAGAGTTAGCAATTACTTTTCCCAACCCAGGCAGAATTAAAGCTGTTTGGTGATAGAGTAAATGCTTACTTTTAATATGTCCTAATTCGTGACCAAAAACGTACAATAATTCCTCGTGGGTTAGAGATTCTAGTCCATCAATATTGATAATTACCATTGGTTTATTCGCACCAATAGTTAAAGTTTTGATATATCCAGTGCCATGAATGAGATAAAGTTCGGGAATTGGTGCAACATCAATAATATTGCAAGCTTCTGTAAAAGCTTGGTACAGATCGGGGAAATTACGCTTATTAACTCTCATGCACATGGCATTGAACTTAAATCCTAATAAGCGATCGATTCCATATTCATTGATTTTTTTAAACATTAAGGAAATGCCAGGCATTTTTTCTAAAGAAATTAATGCCTGTCGATCGAAGGGATGTTCGTAAGTTTGAGAACTTAATCCTGTTAGTGTTTTACGGTTATTTATTTCTGCTTCCATTATTATTGATGATGATTTCTTCAAGATGTTGTTCAAATATAGTATCAGGGTATAGTGCTTTTCCTGTTAATGAGGAGACTGTCAATACCCTGGTTTTTGTTAATGGTTGATAGAAGTTTATCCTCGTTATTTGAGAAAGGTCATAAAGGTAGTGATAATTCAGAAGGCGATCGAGTTAGACATTTATCCTTGAGCTAATTCAAAAGATATTTGCTGATTTTTATATATATTTGATTATTGGATAAATTCTAGATTAAATTCATTCTTTAAATTGCAGTAAACCAGATTTTATATCTACACAGTATCTTTAATAAAATCCTCTGGCAGCCTGACAAAAGCACTGATAAATTAGGATTATTACTCGCAATTTACTGATGCAAATTTACGACTATTACATGAAATTAATTTATCTTCTTTACTCTTTTGATTTATTTTTAACCTAAATCATATTCAAACTTAAGAAAATATTTAAAATCGTATCAAGTGTTGATAAAGATTGCCTCATAGTATTTACTTTTTAGGAATTATTTTTCATGATTAGTAAGCTCGATCAAAAACTCCTGACCTTAAACAATCGGCACTTTTTTATTCTGGATGCCATAGTTTTTTTAGCTACACCTCTATTAAGTATCTTTTTAAGATTAGATAGAATTGCTGCCCTAGAACAATATAAATACGCAATTCCTCTAGCAACTTTAATTTTTTTAGTTATTAAATTAGGTCTTTTTTGCAACTTTGGTGTTTATCGACGCTATTGGCGATATGCCAGTATTGATGAACTAAATCAGATTGCCAATTTAATATCTGTAGCAGTAATTATAGAAGTTTTTTTAATTAGTATTTTAAACTATTTTGCTTATCCAGATTTATATCTTTTTCCTCGTTCTTTACCCTTACTAGATGGAATTCTTAGTTTGGTTTTAGTCGGAGGTATTCGTTTTAGTCTGCGCCTAGTAGAAAGAGCAAATCAAAATAAAAGAAAGAGATTTTATCGTCGCGATCGCGTTTTAATTGTCGGGGCTGGTAATGCCGGAGTATCGATTTTACAAGAAATACAAAGAAACCCCAAACTAGGTCTTTACCCTGTCGCTTTTATTGATGACGATCCTCAAAAATTAAATTTACAAATTAGAGGTATTCCGATTGTTGGCAATCGTTTTCAGCTACCAGAAATTATTTCTTCTCTGAATATTCGTCAGGTAGTGATTGCCATGCCTACTGCACCAGGAAAAGTAATCAGAGAAATTGTTGATATTTGTCAAGCAATTGGGATCAAAACTAGTACTATTCCTGGCATTAATGAAATTCTCGACAATCGTCAGAATTTGAATGTAGTCAGAGAAGTTAAGATCGAAGACTTACTTAGAAGAGAACCTATCGAAACTGATACAGAAAAAGTTTTACGCTTCGTCCAAGGCAAGAAAGTACTAATTACTGGGGCAGGAGGATCGATTGGTAGTGAGCTTTGTCGTCAAATTTTCCGTTGTCGTCCAGAAGTAATGGTATTAGTAGGGCATGGAGAAAATTCTATTTTCAACATCCAACAAGAATTACAACAAGTCTTACAAATACTCCAACAAGAAAATAATAGTGGCAAAAAATTAACTAAGATTGTTACTTTTATTGCCGATCTCCGTTTTCGCGATCGCCTAGAGCAGGCTTTTAGGGAATATCAACCCGATGTCATCTTTCATGCTGCTGCTCACAAACATGTCCCTTTGATGGAGGCAAACCCAGCCGAAGCAATTACAAATAATGTGATAGGGACAAAAAATTTAGTCGATCTAGCTGTAGAGTACGATGTCCAGAAATTGGTGATGATTTCTACAGACAAAGCAGTTAATCCCACTAACGTGATGGGTGCTAGTAAACGAGTAGCAGAGATGTTAGTTTTGCAAGCAGCTAAAACCAGTGGTAAGCCCTTTGTCGTAGTTCGTTTTGGTAATGTTTTAGGTAGTAGAGGTAGTGTTGTACCTACTTTCAAAAAACAAATAGCTAAAGGTGGCCCTGTAACTATTACTCACCCTGAGATTTGCCGTTATTTTATGACCATTCCTGAAGCAGTGCAGTTAGTATTGCAAGCTTCTGTGTTAAATCATCAAGGACAAATCTTGATGTTAAATATGGGTCAACCAGTTAAAATTGTTGACTTAGCTAAGGACTTAATTCATCTCTCTGGCTATGAGGTAGGAAAAGATATTGACATCATTTTCACTGGCTTACGTCCTGGGGAAAAACTTTACGAAGAGTTATTCATCCCTGGAGAAGAATACGAACCGACTCTACATCAAAAACTCTTGGTAGTTAAAAATGCTAGTCAGATGGTAGTTAACAATCTGGATATGACTGTAGCACTACTTTATCAAGCAGCAATCAAAAACAATACCGATCTGATTCTCTTTTTATTAGAGCAATTAGTCACTGGATATCAGCCTAAGTATGCACTAGACAAGATACCCAAAAATATCCTAGACAATCAGCCAGACGCTTTATTATCTGAGTCTATTCCTGAGAAAAAAGATGCTTTACCCTCAACATTTATTAGTTCTAGAAACTTAATTACTCAAGATGTAGAACAAGCTTTTCAACGAGCATTAAATAGACGAGAATTTTGCATTCACTATCAACCTATAGTCGAATTAACAACCGAGAAAATTATTGAATTTGAGGCCCTATTACGTTGGAATCATCCTGATTTGGGTATGATTTCTCCAGTCAAATTTATCTCTTTAGCGGAAGAAACTGGCTCAATTGTCGCTATTACTAACTGGTTGATTGAAGAAGTATGTCGCCAATTATATACTTGGCAGCAAGAATTTTTCTATGCTGGGAAAGTGAGCATTAATATCCCTAGTGTACAGTTACTGCAACCTAGCTTAGTCAAACAACTTCAGCGCAGCCTGACTAAATATAATTTAGCCCCTAATAGCTTAGTTCTAGAAATAGCCGAAAATGTCTTAAGAGAAAATCCTCATAGTGCGATCGCGATTCTTCCTCAATTACGCGGTTTAGGCATTCAACTGCAAATAGATAATTTAGGCAGACTTGGTTGTTTGCATAATCATTTTCAATTGGGTTTACTTTACGAACAATTCGATCGAGTCAAAATCGATCGCTATCTAGTTAACCGCATGGATAAAGATAAAGAGAGTCGAGAATTAATTGACAGTATTATCGCTCAGGTGCAAAGTTCTCCCCTCCAGGCGATCGCCACAGGGATAGAAAACCAACAACAACTAAATCAACTCAAAGCGATCGACTGTAACTATGGACAAGGTTATCTTTTCTACCAACCCATCCAGGGAACAGAGTTAAGAAACTTAGTTAGTCAGAGACAGTTAGGATGAATATAACTAACCCCAAGGTTTATGTTACTGCTGGTCTGAGTCTAAGTCTCTTAACAGCAGTAATCTATCGTCCCGTAGCCAATTCTCTTCCTGGGATGACAACTATTACTTACCAGGCAAATAAGAGCAAAAACTTCGCCAATCCAGAAAGGGGTTTTTATGCAGCCTTCGATCCTCTGGGGAATAAACCTGCTCCAGCTTTGACTGTAGATCGGTTAAAAAGTCTTAGAGATAAAAATATTACTTTAGCTCGCCGAATTTACCTGATCGCTAATTTCCGTCACAAACCCCTATCCCAACAATTTCTAGATAAAGTTGCGACAGATCTAGCTACTGCTAGGCAAGCAGGGGTTAAGCTCATTCTGCGTTTTTCCTACAATTGGGAAAATGGTGGTAAAGATGCTTCTCAAGAGAGGATTATTAGTCATTGGGAACAACTAAAACCCGTTTTGCATGACAACTATGACGCGATCGCTTATCTAGAGGCTGGTTTTATTGGTTATTGGGGAGAATGGAATCGTTCTAGTCATGGTTTACATGAAAAACCCCACGCCAGAAAAGACATTTTGTTGAAAGCTCTATCTGTTGTTCCTCCAGAGCGTATGGTGGCAATGAGATATCCCCATCACAAACGAACAGCTTTGGGTAATAATCATCCTCTTACTCTAAAAGAAGCTTGGCAAGGTACACCAAGAGCAAGAACGGGGTTTTATAACGATTGTCTGCTCTATGGTAGCGATCATGGGGGAACTTTCAGTACTACCGAACCGAGGGAATTAGGGCGACAAAAGCAATGGCTGAGCCAAGAAAACCTCTATGTAGTCCAGGGTGGGGAATTTTGCCAACCTACCCCTGAAGTCCTTGATTGTCCTACAGTTATACAAGAATTAGGGCTAAGGCGTTGGAGTACCCTTAATATTTTACAGTCCTACAATCCTTTAAATGAAATCTACGCACAATGGCAAGCTCAAGGTTGTTTTGAGCAAGTTAGTCGTCAGCTTGGCTATCGTTTTCGCGCCCTAAAATTAGCAATCCCTAAACAGAAACTTTTCCCAGGAGACAGCTTAGCGATGAAATTAACCATTACTAATGATGGTTGGTCGAGTCCTTATAATCCTAGAGCAGTAGAACTAGTCTTGCGTCATAGCCAAACCAAAGCAGAATATCATTTCCCCTTGCAAGAAGACCCTAGAACCTGGCTACCAGGACACAACCAAGTGATTAATTTAACTGGCACAATAACACCTAATATGCCCCCTGGCGCATATCAAATTTTCTTATATCTACCCGATCCTAGTCCCAGACTGCGCGATCGAGCAGAATACTCCATCAGACTAGCCAATCAAGATGTTTGGGAAAAGTCTACTGGCTATAATTCATTGTTAACCACCATTATGGTTGAATCTCAAGCCAATCTGGGGAGTAATGAGTACTAAGTACTAAGTAATTACTAAGTAATAAGTACTAGTTATATCAATTCTCGAAACTAGCTAAATACACGATCGCGTTATTTCTGCATAGGAAAAAAACTTGTAAATCCTTAATTCATCTATTCCCTATTCCCTATTCCCTATTCCCTATTCCCTGTTCCCCTATCCTCTCTATTACTTCTAAGAATTGGTATAACTATGAAAAACCAGTCCTTACGCTCCTTCTTCTCTGTTTGGCAAAAGCTAACGTTAACCTCGATTAATCGTCAGATTTTTGCAGCAGTGTTTACTGTTGCTGCCTTTACCGCTTTGGTTAAACTAACCGCCATTGGTAAAGAATTACTAGTTGCTTGGCAATTTGGCACAGAAGACGAATTAGATGCCTTTTTAATTGCTCTAGTTATTCCTGCTCTTGTGGTTAATGTGGTAGCAGGTTCTCTTAATGCTGCCTTTATGCCTACTTATATTCGTGTAAGAGAGCAAGAAGGACTTAAAGCAGCCCAAAAACTCTTTGCCAGTACTACCATTTGCAGTTTGGGATTATTGTTGCTAACCAGTTTAGTAATGGTCATTGGTGCGCCTTGGTATCTAAGAGCGATCGCCTCTGGATTTACCCCCGAAAAATTGAACCTAACCTGTCATTTATTATGGTCGATCGCGCCTATAGTTTTGCTCAGTGGGATTAATACTATTTGGGGAGCAATTCTCAACGCAGGAGAAAAGTTTATTCTGGTGGCAGTTGCACCCATTATGACCCCTGTTTTAACGATTAGCTTATTATTGGCTGTGCCGAATGGCAATATTTATACCCTTGTGGGTGGATTGGTTGGTGGTACTGCCTTAGAGACGGTTTTATTGGGGATTGGGCTATCTCGGCAAAAATTATGCTTGCGTCCACGCTGGTATGGATATAACACTCATCTGCGTCAGGTCATCAGACAATATGCCCCTACCATTGCGGGAGCTTTATTAATCTGTAGTGCTATTCCTGTAGATCAATCTATGGCAGCTATGTTATCTCCTGGAAGTGTTGCTGCTCTTAACTATAGTAATCGTCTAATTGCTTCTCCCATCAGTTTAATTGCTACTGCTTTAGGTACAGCGATTATTCCCTATTTTGCCAAAATGATTGCTCAACAAGATTGGCGCAGAGTAGATGCTACTTTAACGCGGTACTTACAAGCCATTTTTGTGACAACTTTACCTCTGACTATCATCATGGTGTTCTTTTCTGAACCGATTGTGAGGTTATTGTTGGAACGGGGTTCTTTTACTTCTGCCGATACTACTATAGTCGCTCAGATTCAAGCCTTTTATGCTTTGCAGATACCGTTTTATATCGCCAATATTTTAGTGGTCAAACTGATTAATGCCCTAGAAAAAAATCAGATTCTATTCCAAGTTTCTGCCTGGAATTTAGCCATAAATATTAGCTTGAATTATTTATTTATCACTTGGTTTGGTATTCAAGGAATTGCTTTGTCAACTAGTTGTGTTTATCTATTTTCTTTTATTTATACTTTTACTTTTGTCCGTAAACAATTAAGCAAAAAAATTATTAATTAACTTAAAATTATGCGTTTAACTTTAGTTCTTCCTTCCCTTTCTGGCGGTGGCGCAGAACGAGCAGCAGTCTTACTCGCCGAAGGCTTTTGTCAGCGAGGTCATCAAGTAAGTTTAATTACGATCGCAGGTAAAGAGACAGATTTTTATCAACTTTCCCCCCAAATCGATCGTATTGCTCTCCATGTTGCCAAACAATCTCCTACACCCATTCATGGTTTAGCTAATAATTTATATCGTCTTTGGATACTCAGACAAACTATTAACTCTTGGCAACCAGATGTAGTGATTTCTTTTCTCGATAAAACTAATGTCTTAACTTTATTATCCCTTCTGGCAACTAAATACCCAGTGCTGGTATGCGAACAAAATAATCCGACCCAAAATGATTTAGGTAGAAGTTGGCATCTGCTCAGAAGATTAGTTTATCCTCTTGCCACCAAAGTTGTTAGTAGTAGCCAAGGAGTAGAGCAATACTTTAAATGGCTATCCCCACAGCAAAAAATAGTAATTTACAATCCCTTAGCTGTACCAGCCAAGCAGTCAGAGTCCTTTACTTTACCTGCTGGTGTCAATCCTCAACAACAGTGGTTAGTAGCCATGGGACGTTTAACTCACCAAAAAGGATTCGACCTACTCTTAAAAGCTTTTGCTACCATTGCCCCCCAATATCCAGACTGGCAATTACTAATCTTAGGAGAAGGAGAATTACGCCCAGACCTAGAAAAACTAAGAGAGCAGCTTAAATTAGTCGATCGCGTTTGTTTGCCAGGTTTAATCGCCAATCCCTTCCCTTTACTATCTCAAGGAGAATTATTTGTCTTATCTTCTCGTTACGAAGGTTTTGGTAACGTAATTATCGAAGCTATGGCTTGTGGTTTACCCGTTATTTCCACCGATTGTCCTAGTGGACCAAGAGAAATTATTCGTCATGGCATAGATGGATTATTAATTCCTAATCAAGATCACAATAGTCTAGCTCAAGCTATGGCAAGTTTGATGGAGGATAAGCAGCGACGGCAACAGCTTGCCCAAGAAGCCAAACAAGGACTTAATAAATTTTACCCAGAGACAATTATTAGTCGCTGGGAAAGTTTGTTGACCACAGTAACTCTCAATCAATTCGATCTCGCAAAGTCATGAATAGACCCATTGCCTTTTTTATACCAACTATGGATGGAGGGGGAGCAGAAAGAGTAGTTATCAATTTACTCAAAGGGATGGTTACTCGCGATCTACCTCTAGATTTGCTCTTAGCCAATGCCGAAGGCCCTTATTTAGACTTAATACCGAAGCAAGTACGGACGATCGATTTAGCTGCTGGTCGAGTTATCAAAGCAATCTTACCTTTGGTGCGATATCTGCGTACTGCCCGACCAAAAGTAATTATCTCCCATTTGGGTCATGCTAATGTCATCGCTTTAGTTGCCAAACAATTGGCTGGTATTGATACCAAAATAATTGTTGTAGAACATAATACCTTTTCTGTGGCTAAATCTTCCCTGTTTCGCGGTCACTTTATTCCTCCCCTAATGAAGTGGCTTTATCCCCAGGCTGATGCCATTGTCGGGGTGTCTCAAGCAGTGTCAAGAGACTTAGAACAAGGACTTAGTCTACCAACAGATGCGGTTAAGACTATCTACAATCCCGTAGTCGATCGCGAACTTTTAGCTAAAAAGGATGATAGTGTCGATCGTCCTTGGTTTCAAGACCAAACTATCCCTGTAATTCTAGCGGTGGGTAGATTCACCGAACAAAAGGATTTTCCTACTTTACTAAGAGCTTTTGCTTTGTTAAGGCAAAAAATGACTGCACGACTAATGATTTTGGGGGAAGGAGAATTAAGACCAGAATTAGAAACAATGGTAAAGCAACTAGATCTAACTGAATCAGTCAGTTTACCTGGTTTTGTCAGCAATCCCTATGCCTATATGAGCCATGCTAGTGCTTTCGTGCTTTCTTCTCGTTGGGAAGGGTTGCCTACTGCCTTAATCGAAGCCATGGCTTGTGGTTGTCCAGTAGTAGCGACAGATTGTCCTAGTGGACCAAAAGAAATTTTAGCCGAAGGGAGATATGGAGAGTTAGCTCCTGTTGGAGATGTAGAAGCTTTGTCAGCAGCTTTAGTGCGAACTTTACAAAATCCGCCTCCAAGGGAGTTATTCGTCGATCGAGCTAAAGACTTTGAAACTCAAAATTCTGTGGCTGAATACTTAAGTTTAATTGAGCATATTTGCGGTTCTACCAAACTTAACTTGTCAAACTAAGGGAATAGGGAATGGGGAACGGGGAACAGTGAATAGTTAAAAGAGATCGAGAAAATTTAGAATGTCAGACATTAATGATTTTAAAGATTTAATAATTTGGCAAAAAGGTTTAGTTATTGCAGAAAAATGCTATTTTCTGACTGGACTTTTTCCCAAAGATGAACTGTACGGAATGGTTCAACAGATTAGGAGAAGTGCAGTATCTATCCCTGCTAACATAGCGGAAGGTTACGGAAGACGCTACACAAAAGAATATTTAAGGTTTCTAAACATAGCACGAGGTTCAATTAATGAACTAGAAACTCATTTGATTTTATCTGAACGAGTAAAATTATGTAAAAAACAAGAAGTAGAAATAATTATTTCTTTACTAAGAGAAGAAAACAAAATGATTACTAGTCTTATCAAAAAACTCGAAAGATAATAACTATTTCCTATTCCCTATTCCCTCTCAAAAAAAATAATTTTTTAGCCAATAAGTTTGATAGAGCCATATTTACACGCAAAAATAAGTTAATTATGATCGAAAATATCTCAATGATGGCTTTAGCCTATATAGGATTAATATTATTTATTGTTTTTTTTGAATTAACTCGTCCTAAAGATACTAAGTTTGATTTTTTGAGTTTATTTCATTTATTTTTTATCTTAATGTATCCTCTCCCTGGGCTGAGTTTTACTCTGACTAAGCTTTTTACTAACATTAGTCCTATCTTAATTTCAGGTAGACTAATTAGTAATCATAGTTTACAAATTCCTTTATCTATTTTTATTACTTATTTTTTAGTTGTCTTAGGATTTTACTCCAGTTCGGCAGAAAAATTTGGTAGTAAAATTATGCTGCAAAGTCGGAATAGTAAAGTAATCTATTGGTTGGCTTTCTTTTTGCTAATATTATCATTCTTTTCAACAGTAGTTTATAGCAATCAATATGGTGGTTTTCTCAACGCTATCAGTCAAAATAATTTGATTAGAGCAGGAGCAGTAGAAGGAGGAGCATTTGTTTTTTTTGTAAGGTTTCTTTATTTTGCTTTTTTTGCTGCCTATTTATTTGCTAGTTTACTATTTATAAGAAAAGCCCCAAAAGCTAGATTACAATTACTAATTTTATTTATTTTTTCTCTTATAGTTGCTTTTTTTGCTTCAATCATGGTGGGTGCGAGAGCGACTATGATTATGGCTTTTGTTAACTTTTATTTGACTTATTTACTTTATAAAGGAAAATTTGCTTTACCTATTATTATTCCTGGACTAGTTTTTGCTTTTCTCTTTATTATTTATGGCAAGTCTTTCTTTTATAGTCTTTCTGGCTTATCTCAAGGCTATGTTGAAGTAATTCATCGCTTTCAAACTGCTGTTGCCACATCAGAGAATAATGGCTTGGTTATTAATAAATTTGTCAAGATTTTTAATTACTCTTTTGAATCTTTATATGCAGCTTTTAATCATCCCAATCAGATTCGTTTATTTAGTGATTGGTATTATGGTTTTGCCTCTTTTTTTCCAGATCGTTTGATTGACTTAGAAATACCTCCAACAGTTTCTGTTTATAACACTCAATATTTAGTCGGTCATAATGAATATGATATTCCTCCTGGTTTTATTGCTGCTTGTATTTATAGTTGGTCATGGATAGGAATTATACTTTTTAGTTTTAGCTATGGTTGGATCGGTCGTTATTTACAAACAATCAATCAAAATCACTTATACAAAATTGATTGGATACCTTTTGTTTATGTAGCGATCGCTCAAGCTTGGGCAGATTTTTTTGCTTCTGGGGATACCACTATTTTTCTACATACTAATTTTTGGATTTTATTTTCGGTTTTCTGTTTACTATTTTTCTGTACTAAATATAGTTTAAATGACTAAAATTCTTTATATAACTACTGGACTATCTACTGGTGGAGCAGAAATGATGCTCTATAATTTACTAGCTAAATTTGATCGTCATAAATTTGAGCCTATTGTTATTTCTTTAATGGATAAAGGTCGATTTGGCGAAGCGATCGAAAAGCTAAATATTCCTGTTTATACCTTAGGTATGAATACAGGAATCCCGACTATTCAGACAACTAAGAAACTTATCCAAGCTATTAATAAAATTCAACCAGACTTAATTCAAGGCTGGATGTATCACGGTAATATAGCTGCTCAATTTGTTAGTTTTATTTCTAGACAAAAAATCCCCGTGTTATGGAGTATCCATCATTCTCTCCATTCTCTCTCATCAGAAAAATTATTAACTCAAGCTCTAATTAAACTAGGAGGATTAACTGCTAAATTTGTGAAACAAGTAACTTTTGTTTCCGAGAAAAGCAAACTACAACATGAAAATCTAGGTTACTCTGCTCACAATAGTTGTATTATTCCCAATGGCTTTAATACCTCCTTATTTCACCCTTCAACCCAAATTAGAAAACAATTTCGTCAAGAATTAGGATTACCTAGTGATGCTTTCTTAATTGGGTCGATCGCTCGTTATCATCCCATGAAAGACCACGATAATCTATTGCGATCGGCAAAACTATTATTATCAAATTATCCAGAAGCCTATTTTATTTTAGTTGGCACTGATGTAGACAAGGAAAATAATACTTTGACTAATTTAATCACAGAATTAGATATAAGCGATCGAGTTTACTTATTAGGCGAACGTAGAGATATACCTAAAATTACCC
>JBFRWE010000123.1:0-19277 GCA_051439345.1 Xenococcaceae cyanobacterium | reverse complement strand
TAGCGATCGCCTAAAAAAAGATGCCGTGAAAAGTCAGATATTGCTCCTATCTACTGCGATGGCTCTATTCCCTATCAATCCTTGTTTTCACCAGTTTAGGTTGATGCCACTGTTTTGGCTCGCTCGCGCAAAGGTAGGAAATTAAAATGGGAAAAACAGGAGAAAAATAGATAATATAAATAATCTATCTTTTCCCCTGAGAACAACCATAACTTTTTCCGAACGGTTCTTATTATTAATAATCGGATAAAATCAGCAATTTTTCTTCGTGATAATTACCTAAATTCTTTTTGGGGTTTAACTATTATCTACGTATATTACCTGAATAAATCTATCAGCAAACTTTGTTATACTTAGACCACTAACTATAAGCTTATTCTTAACAAGATCAAAAACTATAGTTTCTGCTGATAATCTTCTAGTAAATCAAGCAGGTTAACTTGACATTGCACTGGTAATAGGTCTAATAGAGGTAGTTCTGTTCTTCCACCACCTAGTTTAACGGAGATATCACGAAGAGTAGCCAACACCTCATCTTCATTGAGCGCATTATTGAGCAGTATCGGATACAGTCTCTCCGCTAAAATAGTGTGTAAATGAGCATCAGATAAATAAAGATGCCATTTAGCTACATCTATATAAATATTTTCCCCAATTTCCGCAGCTAAAGCTTCAATTGCTTCGGTATTATTAGCCATTGGATTCTACTGAATAGTCAGCGATCGCGACAATATAAACTAAATGAATAAATAATAATCCTGCCCAAATTCCTGTTACCCAAATAGACCAAGACCAACTAGCTTGTTTCAAATTATAGACAAACCAGATACCTGAATTGATAGCAGCAAATATAGCTACGTGAATCGCAAAGTTCATGCGATCGTCTAAACGTCTGTAAGCGGGGTCTTTACGGTCGGGTTGACGGGGCCAACGAGGAGGCATAGTTAATTAATAAGCAGAAAAATTAAGTACGGTCTTTAAACCTATTATTATTGTAAGGCTTTAGTTAGACTTTTCCCCAGCAAAATAATCTCCAGATTTGCCCCCGGTTTTACTCACTAAGTGAATATTAGTAATTTCCATCGATTTTTGGACAGCTTTTGCCATGTCATAGAGAGTCAAAGCAGCTACGGATACAGCAGTTAAAGCCTCCATTTCTACTCCTGTTTCTGCTTTAGTGGTGACAGAAGCATAAATTTGATACCCTGGCATTTCTACATCTGCCATAATCTTTATTTCAATTTTGTGTAAGGGGAGAGGATGGCATAAAGGAATTATGTTAGCGGTTTGTTTAGCAGCCATGATTCCTGCTAATTTTGCCGTCCCTAAAACATCTCCTTTTGGTGCATTACCAGTTTCTATGATCTCTAAAGTTGCCAAAGACATTTTAATCTGTCCTGCTGCTACTGCTTTACGTAGGGTAGATGATTTCTCTGAAACATCTACCATCTGGACTTCTCCTTGGCTATTAAGATGAGAAAGATCGCCATTTTGTTTAGATTCTTGCATCACCAATTACCTTATGCTATGATGAACCTCTGTTGAGTGAATTTAGCACAAAGTTAAAAGCACACTCAAGGGCGTGTAGCTCAGTGGACTAGAGCACGTGGCTACGGACCACGGTGTCAGGGGTTCGAATCCCTTCTCGCCCGTTTGTTTATAGGATAGTTAAGTATTTGGTTTTTTGGAGCGAAAAAAACTGGGTCATTTACCAACCCAGTCTTTTTTTTATCTAATAAAATGATTGTTTAAATTAACGAATATATTCTTTAAGAATACTATTGCGGTTGGGATGACGTAATTTGCGTAAAGCCTTGGCTTCAATTTGGCGAATCCTTTCGCGGGTAACATTAAAGATTTGACCAATTTCTTCTAACGTTTTCATCCGACCATCATCTAAACCATAACGCAAGCGGAGTACATCTCTTTCGCGGGGGCTGAGAGTGTCGAGTACATTTTCTAAGTCTTCTCTTAGTAAACTTTTTGATACTTGATCCTCTGGAGTTTCGCCATCAGCTTCAATAAAATCTCCTAAACGAGAATCTTCTTCTTTACCAATAGGTGTTTCTAAAGAAATAGGTAACTGGGCAGATTTAGCAATAAAACGTAACTTCTCGATGGTCATTTCCATCCGAGTAGCGATTTCTTCTTCTGTAGGCTTGCGTCCCATTTCCTGGGAAAGTAATTTAGTAGTTTTCTTAATACGAGAAATAGTTTCATATAAGTGAACAGGAAGGCGTATAGTACGAGATTGATCGGCGATCGCCCGAGTTATTGCCTGTCTGATCCACCAAGTAGCATAAGTAGAAAATTTATATCCTTTTTCGTGGTCAAATTTTTCTGCTGCACGAATTAACCCTAGAGAACCTTCCTGAATCAAATCTTGGAAGGACAAACCTCTGTTCATATATTTTTTAGCAATGGAAACCACTAAACGAAGGTTGGACTGGACCATTTTGTCCTTTGCCCTTCTGCCTAAAAAGAGGCGACGACGGAATTTAGGTAATTCCATACCTACTTCTGCTGCCCACTCGCCATCACTAATTTCTCTTTCGAGGTTATCTTCAATGCGTTCGCGAATTCTTTCTAATTCTAATAAATCAGCAATTTTACGAGCTAACTCAATTTCTTCTTCTGCTCTGAGAAGTCGGATACGACCAATCTCTTGTAAGTATATACGAATAGAATCTTCAGTATAAGGTTTTTTTCTTCCTCTTTCCGCACGACGACTAGTAGTGGCTTGTTTTCTTTTCTTACTACTAGCTGTTTCTTCTATAGCTGTTGATAATTCTTCTTCTAGTCGATTAGCATCGTCATCAATTAGCATTTCCCATTCGTTTTCTGGACGGGCAATAGTTGCTAGTACCTGATTAGACTGTGTCATAACGTTTTCCTCTTGCTCCTTCAGTAAAGAAATTTTAAAGTCGTAGTCTTTCAAACCAACTGGATTTTACTTAGTTCTTTGTCATGAACTACTGTTTTTTTTCACTCAACTTGGTGTAAACACTTAAGTTATTCTTACACTAGCTTAGTTTCGATCGGGCGAAATTGGCAGTAAGTGTTTGTAACTAATTTTCGTTGAATTCTCTCCGATTTTAGCTTCGATTACAGTAAATGTGGTGAAGTTTTTATCGAAATTAGTTGATGGCAACATAAAGTCTTAAAGAAATTTTTAACTAAATTGTTGTGCATTCCTTTTTGGCATTGTAAGCAATATAACCAAAAATGACACTATTATTTTATAAATTGTCAGTTTAAAACTTTGAAAAGATTGTCTATTAGGCTTTTTTTCCCTTGTTAGTCAATAATTTAGTACTAAGGTATTGGTTCAAAAAATAATTTAAAACTTAAGAATTTAATCAAGAAGACAAAAAGCCCCCCACCAGCATTGAAAGTAATCAGCAAAATTGTGAATACTAGGAAAAGAAACTTCACTATTAATTCATTTTGGGATGAAGAAATTATTAATTTCGGCTTGGGCGATCGCTTTTATTGGTTATAGCCTTCAAGAAAATATGCTAACTCAAGCTGCCAATGCCCAAACAGGAACTCTTGTTATAGTCGATAATGGAGAAGATTTTATTCGTCAGGGCTTTGTTTCTAAAGATGGTTGGCAGATTGATTTTGACCATGCTTACGTTACTTTAAATCAGGAAGCAATAGGTTTTGAGCCTTTAGCCTCCTTAGCCCAAAATGGTCAATTAAAAGTAAATCAAACTGATTTAGAGCAGAAGCTAGACTCAGAAAACTATGAAAAATTGCAGCAGGCACTCTTTGGTTTAGGACATGTAGGAGAAGGTCATTGTCGTTCTTAATTAAATCTTAAACATTGAGAGGGGTGAACCTTAAAAGTTTCATAAATAACTTCTTATATAAAAGTTTCATAAATAACTTCTTATATCGGGACATTAGCCTGTAATCTGCAATTAACAACAGAAACTTTATCCTGAAAAAGCTGCAATCAATATATATGATACGGCGAGCTATTAATAGCAGCTAGCTTGAGTCTGCTAGAAACCATATCTGCCTACAGAAAACTTTGCCAATATTTTTTCATTAGCTATTGGCAGCAAGACAAAAACTCGAAATTACTGCTTAGTAATGACTAATCAACAAAAATTGAAATATTTGGCTTTTTTTCTGCTTTGGTCAAGTTTAGGATTATCCAGGCAAGTGCTTGCTCATGGGGCTAATATTGTCTATCAACACAAGCAAGCGATCGAAGTAAAAGCCACCTACGATGATGGAACACCAATGAGTAAGGCTCAAGTAGTAATTTATGCTCCTGACAACCCTACTATTCCTTGGTTAAAAGGAACAACTGATGAAGAAGGAAAGTTCAGCTTTATTCCCTCCTCAGATGTCTCTGGGAATTGGGATATCAAAATACGTCAATCTGGACATGGCGATATTCTCAGTATTCCTTGGCAACAAGATAAGCCAACTTCTGTTGTTGAGTCCCAGGCAAATATCGCCAATCTTGCTAATAGTAATTATACTTCTATGCAAAAGATAGTTATGGCTGTTAGTGGAGTTTGGGGTTTTGTTGGTACTGCTCTATTTTTTTCTCGTCAAAAATCTTCACCCTAGACTTCTTGACTAAAGATTATTTGACTTTTTGAACGTTTACTTATTTCTCTCTTAATGCACATTCCTGATGGTTTTGTTTCTCCTAGTATTTGTATTACTGGTTATGCCCTTACTGGTGGTTTAACTTGGTACTCTCTCCAACAGATTAAGAAAGACTCAAATCCTCAAAAAAAAATTCCCAGAGCATCTTTATTTACAGCAGCTTTTTTTGTTGCTTCTTTAATTCATATTCCTATTCCACCTGCAAGCATCCATTTAGTTTTAAATGGCATGATGGGAGCAATTTTAGGCTACTATTCTTTTCTGGCAATTTTGATTGGATTGTTTTTTCAGACAGTAATGTTTCAGCATGGAGGTTTATCAACTTTAGGTATTAATGCAGTAATTATGGGTATTCCTGCATTGTTTGCCTACCATATTTTTCGGATCAATAATCAAAGTGAAACTAGGAAAAAAATATGGACACAAGTTTTAGCTTTCTGTGCCGGGACAGGAGCTTTACTATTATCCGCTACTCTTTTTACTGTAATTATTATTACTAATATAACTTCTGAATTAGATGCACAAGCAGAAATAAATGCCATTTATTTGTCTTTGATTAGTTATGTAATTCAGGCAATTATTGAAGGTGTGTTTACAGTTATGTTGATTTCTTTCTTAGAACAAGTTAAGCCTGAAATATTGAAACAATAATGAGATTAACTATCGATCGTTATGCTTATTTACACTCCCCAATTCATTATTGGCAACAAAAATATAAATTGATCGGATTGATTAGTTTGATTTTTGCTTTTTCTTTTGTCCAGAAGCTAATTCTATTGCCAGTAATATTAGTTATAACTACAGCGATTTTTTGCTTATCTAATTTGCCAATATCTTTCTTGATATCAAGATTACGCTATCCTGGTTGGTTTATTTTGGCTGTAATTATTTTCCTTCCATTTGTTGCAGGAGATACAATAATTTTTCAGTGGGGATGGTTAAGCTTAAAAGAAGAAGGTTGTTGGGCAAGTCTTTTGATTTCTATGCGTTTTTTTTGCATCCTAACTATTAGTTTGGTTTTGTTTGGTACTGCCCCTTTCTTGAGTAGTATTAAAGCAATGCGATCGCTAGGACTACCTCAAGTAATCGTGGATATGACTCTATTGGCTTATCGTTACTTAGAAGAATTAGGCAATATGCTGACAACTATGCAAAGAGCGAGTAAATTAAGAGGATTTAAATATCAACAATTTAGTCGTCGTAATCTAAGAATTTTAGCCCAATTAACTGGAAGTCTATTAGTACGTAGTTATGAGAGATCGACTAGAGTATATCAAGCAATGATTTTACGGGGATATAGTTCTACTTTTTCTCAAGTAAATAAACAACAAAAAAAACGTTGGAGTCAACAAGATAAATTAAATTTATTGGCTACAACAGTAACTGTAACTATAGCTATTAGCCTAATAATTGCCGAAGTCACTTTACCAACTAATTAAATCATGAAAGAATTAACTCGCTCTTTACACTTACTTAAATTAGAAAAGCCAGCAGTAACTATTAGTAACCTTTGTTTTGCCTACCCTGATAGTAAAAATACTCTCACAGATATAAACCTACAGATATGTACTGGAGAAAATGTCGGGTTAATTGGTGCTAATGGAGCAGGAAAAACCACATTGTTTTTAAGTATTTGTGGAATTTTATCACCCACTTATGGTGAGATCAAACTCTTCGATCGACCAGTACAATATGGAACATTTAACCCTGAAATTGGTTTAGTATTTCAAAATCCAGACGATCAATTGTTTTGCCCTACGGTAAAAGATGATATCGCTTTTGGTCCAGAAAATATCGGACTTTCCTCAGCAGAAATAGATAATCGGGTTAATGAAGCTTTAGCTCTTACTGGCGTATCTCATCTAATCGATCGAGTTCCCCATCATCTTTCTGGAGGAGAAAAGTGTATGGTAGCTATCGCCTCTGTTTTAGCGATGAATCCTCAGATAATTCTCTATGACGAACCCAGTGCTAATCTAGATTTACAAGCCAGAAGAAGACTAATTAAATTTCTCCAAACTTCTCCAGAGACTACTATTATCTCTTCCCATGATTTAGAAATGCTGTTAGAAGTTTGCGATCGCCTTATCTTACTCAATCAAGGCAGAATTATTGTTGATGGCATTCCTCAAGCAATAATGAGCGATCGAATTTTAATGGAGTCTAATGGCTTAGAAGTCCCTCATTCTCTGACTCATCATCATTGAACTCTCTTAATTATGGCTCTTCTTCTCTAACTCTTAATTACTCCTAATTGGTATTCCTTGCTCGTCAAATTCCACGGGTTATCACTTATGGATAAGAGCGACAGAAAACGAGAGGTAAAAATTGAAAATGCCTAACTATTCCTATGCTTCTCAAAGACCACTAATTTTTGGTCAAAGATGTGCTGTTGCTACTAGTCAATATTTAGCTAGTCTGGCAGGAATGGAAATGTTTCAGGCAGGGGGAAATGCGATCGATGCTGCTGTGGCTATGGCGATCGCTCTTACGGTAGTTGAACCTACTTCTAATGGTATTGGGGGAGATGCTTTTGCTTTAGTATGGGATGGTCAGTTACAGGGATTGAATGCTTCAGGGAGAAGTCCCCATCAGCTAACTAGAGACTGTTTTGCCGAAGAAATACCCGAACTCGGCTGGTTAACGGTGACTGTACCAGGGGCAGTATCTGCTTGGCGTAGTTTATGGGCTAAATGGGGTAAACTACCTTTTGAGCAATTATTTACTCCGGCAATTCGTTATGCGACAGAAGGTTATCCTGTTTCTACTGTAACGGCACAAGCTTGGCAAAGAGCAGAAAGTAGGTTTTTATCGCTGCAAGAACCAGAGTACCAACATTTTAAACAAGTATTTTTTCCCCATCACCGTGCGCCTCACCCTGGAGAAATTTGGGGTAGTAAATGGCATGGAGAAACCTTACAAGACATTGCCAATACAGGAGGAGAAAGCTTTTATCGGGGCAAATTAGGACAAGCGATCGCTAATTTTGCCGAAGCAACTGGGGGCTTAATTACCGCTACAGATTTAGCTAACCATCGAGCAGACTGGGTACAACCAATTTCGACTCAATATCGTCATCTAAAAGTATGGGAAATTCCCCCCAATACTCAAGGAATAGCAGCTTTGATGGGGTTGAATATTCTGGAAGGTTTTGATTTACGCCAATATCATCGGGACTCTGGGGAAAGCTTTCACTATCAAATTGAAGCGATGAAATTAGCTTTTGCCGATTTACATCACTATGTCAGCGATCCTGCTTTTATGAAAGTTACTCCCGATGCTTTACTAGATAAAAGTTATGCTGCCACCAGACGCAACTTAATTCAAGAGCGAGCTTTACCCTCTGCCACAGAAGGTTTACCTACAGGAGGGACAATCTATCTTGCCACCGCAGATCGAGATTTGATGGTATCTTTTATTCAGTCCAACTATGCAGGATTTGGTAGTGGGATTCTCATTCCCGAAACGGGTATTGCTCTCCACAATCGCGGTTTGGGTTTTACCTTAGAGGCAGGACATCCCAATCAGGTTGCACCCAATAAACGTCCTTTTCATACCATTATTCCTGGTTTTCTCACTACAAGCGATCGACCTTTGGCAGCTTTTGGGGTGATGGGTGCGCCCATGCAACCCCAAGGACATCTACAAGTAGTAGTTAATTTAGTAGATTATTGCATGAATCCTCAATCCGCTTTAGATGCGCCTCGTTGGCGATTTGTTGCCCAAGATTTAGTCTGGTTAGAGAGTCAAGTAAATCCTCAGATCTTGATGGATTTGATAGACAGAGGACATAAAATCCGCTTTGCACCTCCCTGGATGTTTGGCAAAGGTCAAATTATCCTCCGTCAAGAAAATAATACTCTAGTGGCAGCTTCCGAGCCTAGAAGTGATGGTGTGGCACTTGGTTTTTAGGGCGCAAAACTTAATTTAATACTCAGAAGTACTGTACCCTTGAATATTTTCTGGTTCAAACTGACGCAGAATTCGGGTTGCTTTGTTTTTGAGGCTTTCTGTTCCCTGAACTACAATCAGATATTTACCTGCATTAAGACGATTACGATAGGGTAGAGCATCTCCACTACCAATGGTTAAACCGACACCACCACCAACAAATAGACTTCCCATTGCCCCCCCAATTGCACCGAGTAAACCCCCGACAATATGATTGCCTGGTTCTCCTGCCCAATCAAGGGTATCTAAACCAGTAATCAGATTAAAAAGATAGCCTCCGACAAAGCCAAAGGGAACTAGCCAAGAAGCCATTAGTAAAGCTCTTTTTTTTGCTTGCTGATTAGGATCGATTAAACCAAATTCATCAGCCGTTTTATAGCCTTTACCCAAAATGCTTAGTTGCGCTCGCGGAATATCAGATTTTTCTAAGGCTGTATAAGCTTCCTCCGCTACAATACGATCGCTCAATACCGCAATAAGATAGTTCATCTCGAAAGAATTTGAAATAGTACCTACCCTGTAATTTTAAAAGATTCGTGGATATCTAGGTCTATAGGTTCTAAATTGACAATATCGCGAGCGACTAAAAAAGATTAATCCAAATCAACCATTACCTGCATCGATAGATAGTATGGCATTTCTCTCACTCAGTGAGGTAAACTGCGATCGGCAAAACTAAGACCAAATTAGAACCGTTATGTCTTCTAAACGCAAGTCTTCTAATCAAAACCGTATAGCTTATCAAGAATTTAATACAGATAGTTCTCCTGTAGTAGAGCAAGAAATATCAGATTTACCACCTCAACAACAAAATCTAAGAGTGCAAGCAACAAGAGCAGGAAGAAAGGGTAAAACCGTAACTGTAATTACAGGTTTTCAACATAAACCAGAAACTTTAACTAAATTACTTAAACAACTTAAAGCTAAATGTGGTAGTGGTGGAACTGTCAAGAATAATACCTTAGAAATTCAAGGAGAACACAAGGAACTATTAGTAAATCTTTTAAGCAAATTAGGTTACAAAGTTAAGATTAGTGGTGGTTAAATGCATCTAAGAAAGTAGCTTTTTGTACTTAGAAGTGATTGTGTGGAGCTTAATTTGTGAAGATTTTGTGAGGACGAACATTCGGTTACACACTAAATTTTAGTTTCTGAGATAATAGAAATTTAAGTGTTATCGCGTAAGCAATAATACTCAAGTTGCTACTTATATGATTTTTTTATGGATAGGACATCTCTGGTTTTAAGCGATCGAGAGGAAATAGTTACCACTAAAGTCAGTCAATGCCTCAATCCCGATTGTTTGCAAATAAACTTGGGCGATACCTATTTATGTCATAATTGCCAAGAACCAGTTTTATTGGCAGCTCGCTATCGTCCTTTAAATTATCTTGGTGCAGGGGGATTTGCTTATACCTTTGAAGCAGTAGACGAACACCGACTCCAGACTCCCTGTGTAATTAAGCAGTTTATGCCCAGGCAGTTAAGTGAAGCAAGTAAGCAGCACGCGATCGATTTATTTCGACAAGAAGCAGCTATTCTCAAAAACCTGGGTAATCATCCACAGATTCCCGATCTACTGGCTTTTTTGACTCAACAAGAAAGATTATATTTAGTTCAAGAATTTATTTCTGGTCAAAACTTACTGCAAATAATCAATCAAAAAGGACACTTCTCTCAAGAGCAAGTCAAACAAATACTGCTCGATCTGTTGCCAATTTTAGAATTTATTCATAGTAAACAAGTTATTCACCGTGATATAAAACCTAGTAATATTATTTGTAAAGAAGATAATACTTTAGTCCTAATTGATTTTGGTAGTTGTCTACAATCAAGTCAAGAATTTCTCACTCAAATTGGTGCTATTACGGGTACTCCAGGTTATGTAGCACCAGAACAAATACAGGGGCAAACAATTCCCGCTAGCGATCTTTTTAGTGTAGGGGTAACTGCACTACATCTTTTAACAGGAATTATTCCCCTAGATAAAGGCATAGATTTAGCTTTCGCGCCTCTAGAATTATTTTGGGAACAAGTAGGGATTATACCCGATCCAGAATTAAGTAAAATTATTGGCAAACTATTACAACCAGATGTAGAAAATCGTTATCAATCAGCGATCGAGGTCAAACAAGATTTAGAAAAATTACCTGTAATTAAAGAAACAAAGACAACCTCGAAATTATCTCTCAACAGTACTCCTGTACATAGAAGTAATTCTAGTTCCAATACATTAATTTTATCGGGAGGGAATAAGAGTCTTCAAGCACCTGATTATCAAAAGCTAGAACAACTATTAGCCGAGCAGAATTATTTACAAGCAGACCAAGAAACTTGGAAATTATTATTGCAAAATGCTAATCGAACTTTACAAGGTTGCTTAACTCTTAAAGATATTATCAAGTTTCCCCAAGAAGAATTAAAGATAATCGATCGCTTATGGCAAAAATATAGTCAAGGTCATTTTGGTTTAAGTGTACAAAAACAAATTTATCAAAATAGCCAAGAAAATCAAAGAAGTGATTATTTTACTTGGCAAAATTTTGCTAAAAATGTTGGTTGGTATAGACAAGATAATTGGCTTAAATATGGGGAATTAACTTTCAATATCCAGGGAAATAAAGGACATTTACCAGCTTGTTGTATTGATATATTTAATCGGCAAAATATAGATAGAGGAGTATGTAGTTGGTGGAGACTAGGTTTTATAGCTTTGATAAATAAATTAGAACAAAACTAAGATTATAAAGTAGTATATTACAATAAAAGAATTTAATTAAACTATAAATTTATTTTTTATTATTTGAGGGTTTAAATTAATGCAACACTTACCTCCTTCACAATCTAAGATAGACGAAAGCTCTCTACCTACAAAAATAAACAATCATCAAGTAATTGACGAGCAAGATTATCCTCTAATTAGTAATAGTGATAATCTAACTAGTAGTAGCAATACAAAAATCATTCAGAAAAAACTCAAAAATAAGGTAATTACAGGAATCTTATTGCTCAGCGTAGTTCCTGTCGTAGCCTTGGGAATTACTAGCTATCTTAAAAATCAATCGATCGAATCCAGAATCAGCCCTACACCAGAGGGAGACCTAGCCTATGTTGTTCTCTATCAACAATCTCTCTGGCTAGTTTTAGCAACAGGAACAATAGCAGGAATAACAGGAACTATTGCTTTCATGTTAGCCGATCGCTTCATCGAGCCGATCTTAAAGTCGGCAAGTATAACAGCCAAACTAGTCGATCGTTTGTACACAGAAGATAATTTACCTGATGATTTTCCGAGAGAAGATGAATTAAGAAATTTAGTAGACAATCTCAATTTAGTCGAACAAAAATTACCCGATCTACTTTGGAAACAAGAGGTTAAACAAGAACACTTTCAAGTCATTTTAGAAGGAATCAATTCTTTACAAAAATCTCGTTCAGTAGAAGAATTATTTAGAAATGCAGTAGAAGAAACTCGACGAATATTGAGGGCAGATCGGGTAACGATTTTGCGGATAGAATCAGAAAACAAAGGAACTTTTATCGAAGAATCTGTCGCTTATCGTCTGCCGAGAATTTTATGGACGACTATTGAAGACTTAACTTTTGAATTAGAATACCTAGAAGATTACCAAAAAGACTATGTTCGAGTTGTCAATAATATTTATCAAGCTAACTTAAGCGATCACTATCTCAATTTATTAGAAAAATTTGCTGTTAAAGCTAGTATTATTGCCCCCATAAGGTGTGGTCAAGGTAAAAAACCATTAGGCTTATTAATTGCTCATCAATGTAGTAGTTTTCGTAACTGGCAACCCCAAGAAGTTGAAATAATAACCCACATAGCCCAACAAGTAGGTTTTTCCTTTGAACACACCAAGATCTTAGAAAAGACAGACGCGAAAGCGGAACAAGCTCAACAATTTATCGATATAACCTATCATATTCGAGGCTCTTTAAACGAAGGAGAAATATTAAATACTACTGTTGGAGAACTACGGAAAGAAATTAGAGCAGACCGTGTAGTAGTTTATAGTTTTAATGCTGATTGGAGTGGGTATGTTTCTGCTGAATCTGTTTTACCGGGATGGCCTCGTGCTTTAGATAAAAAAATTCAAGACCCTTGCATTCCTCAACAGCTAATTCAGGCCTATAAAAAAGGTCGTGTTGCTGCTACAGATGATGTATTTAAAGCAGATTTTCATCCCAAGCGTCTGCAATTAATGAAACAACTAGAAATCAAAGCTAGTTTAATTGCACCTATTTTACATAATGGTAAACTTTTTGGTTTATTAATAGCCCATCAATGCTCTGCTCCTCGTCAATGGCTACAATCAGAAATCAACTTATTTTCGCAGATATCTACCCAAGTAGGTTTTGCCCTAGATCATGCTCGACTATTGGCGAAAGTAAAAACCCAGGGAGAAAAAAATCAACTATTAGAAAATATTGCTCATCATGTTTCTACATCTCTCAACTCAGAAGAAATTTTTGCTTATGGAGTAGAAGAGATTCGCGAATTTTTGCATTGCGATCGAGTAATTGTCTATGGTTTCGATCAAAAATGGAAGGGCACAGTGGTGGCAGAATCAGTGATTTCTCGTTTTACCCCTATGCTCAACGCTCAAATTGATGACCCTTGTTTTGTGGACAATTGTGTAGAAAAATATCGCCAGGGCAAAGTTCAAGTACTAGATAATATTTACGAAGCAGAATTAACTGAATGTTATATTCAACAGTTAGAAAAGTTTGCCGTCAAAGCTAATTTAGTTGCTCCTATTCTGCAAGAAGGTGAACTATTAGGTTTATTAATAGCCCATCAATGTTCTTCTTCTCGCTATTGGCAAGATTGGGAAGTTAAATTATTTACCCAAGTAGCTCAACAAATTAGTTTTGCTTTGGGTAGAAATAGGTTAGTCGAAAAACTAGAAGCTGAGAGTAAGCAACACAAATTAATCGCCGATATTAGTCGTCGCATAAGATCGTCTTTAGTAGAAGAAAACGTTCTCAACACCGCCGTAACAGAAGTAAGAAAAGTCCTCGATTGCGATCGAGTTATAGTCTACAACTTCGATCCTCACTGGTATGGTACTGTTGTGGCTGAATCTGTTGTGCCAGGTTTCCCTAAAGCTCTCTGGAGAGAAATTAAAGACCCCTGTTTCATTGAAGGTTATATCGAAAAGTACCAAGCTGGACGGGTGCAGATAGTTGACGATATCTATAAAGCAGGCTTAACTCAATGCCATCTTGAACAACTAGAGCCTTTTCAAATTAAAGCTAACTTAGTTGCCCCTATTCTCAAAGATGATAAGCTGATGGGTTTACTGATTGCTAATCATTGTTCTGCCCCTTATAATTGGCAAAAATGGGAGGTTAATTTCTTTACTTGTATTGCAGAGCAAGTCAGCTTTGCTTTAGAGCATTGTCGCATAGTCAATCAAAGTGAACAGTCTTATTATCAGGCAAAAAGTTCTGCTCGCCAACAACAACAAGCAAAAGATCGTATACTGACTCAAATATCTGCATTACTCAATCGTGGCGAAAAGATTGCCGTTAAATTAGGTCAACAAAACCAAGGCGATCGCCAATCAATCACCGCCATACATCGGCAAATTCAAACCATAACTAAGGCAGTGGCAGACTTAAATCAGATTGTTCAACAAGCCGAACAAAAAGATCGACAATGGTTAGAGTCTTTTGCTGATAGTCAAGCAATTTGGTCTAAAGCGATCGATAGTGAACAGACTTTACGCTTAAATACGGTAGAAATTAGTACAAAAACTAAGCATTTAATCCATTCATCCCAAGAAATGTTACACATATTAAATACGATAGGCGATCGTCTGGCTCAACTTAAACTAGAAGGAATGAATGGAGTTTTAGAAGCAGCCCGTAATCCAGAAACCAGCCAAAAGTTCGCTGTAGTTGCCCAAAAAGTCCATAATTTGGCACAACAAATAGACCAAGAGCTTAGTCAAATTCAGCCTCTAGCATCCGTTATTCAAAATGATGTTCAGGAAATAGATTCTATTCTCGAACTAGAAGAAAATCAAATCAGTAAAGTCGCTGAATTACAAGAACAAACCCAAGATAAATTCCAGCAAGTTAATGCTGCTAAACAACAAATTGCAGAGATTGTCAATGATTTGGGTAAGACTGCTACCAACCAAGTACAAGCTTTACAGGAAGTGGGTGAATCCCTTGCCCTCATAACTGAAGCTAATAATAGGGAAAATTCCGAACAATCTCAAGCTATAATAGCATCCTTAAGCAAATTAAAAACAGAAGTAGAAGATTTAAAAAGCTCAAATTAAAATTAACATAGCGGTAATTAATAGAACTGATAACTGATGAAGCCTGAAGAGATATATCTGCTTTTTTTAGAAGAAGCCTTAGAATTATTACCGCTTATTCAGGCAGGTTTGAGGAAGCTGTCTCAGGACTATAAGCAACTTGCCATTAATCCTGATGCAGTTCATCAAACCATTACAGATATTATTCATCTATTAGATGCTCTTAATTTGGGGTCAACTCAAGCTAGAGAAGCTCACTCTCAAGATGAAGAAATTTCCGCAGATGTTTTTAATTTAGAGGGGCTTCAGACCCTAATTAGCAATCTCTACAATTTATTAGCAAATTTTCTCGAGCAAAACTCGGAAACTAAATTGGTCAAGCTTCAGGAACTTTGGCAAACTTATATCAGATTAAAGTATGCTCTTCTCAAGTCCCTAAGTCAAACTTCCTTGGGTAATTTTAGTATTTTAGCCAAAGGAGAATTGCTTTTCTCTCTGGCTAAACCCCAAGACAACATAGCTATATCTGCGGGACTAGATAGCGATTTACAGTCAGCTATCGTGGATAAAGATATGGTTCAAAGTTTGGTAAATCTGGAGTTAATTTTAGATAGTCCCGATCTGTTTGCACAATCAACCCAATTAAAGCACCAAGCAGAGATATTTTCCGGTTTGGGAGAATTATTAGAATTAGAAGACCTAATTGCGATCGCTGAATCTGTCAATATCTGTATAGAGGATAAGCCTTCTGCCACTCAATTAATTGGGCAAAGAGCTTTAGCTTGCTGGGAAGCAGTTCAAACAGCTTTATCCAAAAATACTAATAATTATCAAGTAGAAGATTGGCATAACTATTTATTTCTTGTAGAAGACAATCAAGCATCAATCTCCACTGATGTTACCCCAGAGATTGAACCAGATCCAGTAACACAGAAAACTGGGGAACGAATTCTTAAAACTGAACAGTTTTTTATGTGGTTGTCTGGTCATAACATTTTTTTCTTACCAGCTAACCTTGTTTTTGCGATGATTATTCCTCAAGCAAAACAAATTAAATACTTAGATAATCAACAACTTTTTATTTGGCAGGAGCAAAATATTCCCCTTTATCAATTATCTGAGTTACTAAACTATAATTATCTTTTGCCAGATGATTTTAGGATTCATCCTTCTAAATTAATTTTAGTTGTTAAACATAATAAGAATTTAATAGCTCTAGAGATAGGGGTAGAACAACCTTTAGTAGAACCATCCTTAAATCTCAAGTTTTTTGACCCTAGCTTGAATACACCTAGTTATGTCTGCGGTTGTACTCTGTTAGGTGATGAACGTTTTAAAGTAGTGATCGATCTTCAAGCTTTACTAACTCAATGGTTTGAGCAATAACTTAAGATAGAGAAATAATGTAAAACCGTAATAATCACTCAAATAATCGAGGCGAGGTTGAATAACATGACTATAAATACTCAAGTTATGGTCGGTATTGGGCTAATAAGTAGCCTAGCTGCTTGTGCTACAGGCGATCGAGTAGCAACTAACTTAGATCAACAGCCTTCAAGTTCAAGTCAATCTCAAGCAACAGTGATTGAATTGACGCAAGTAGGTTGTCAGTTTTTGGAAGTGGAAGCTAAAGACTACCAATATCAACCTCAAAAGGCATCGGACTGTCAAAAAATCAACTCCGAGACAGTAGCCACTAGAAAAAAGGAATTCAAACCGTTGACATTGAAACCAGGAAAATATATTTTTCGAGTACAAAATAAGAATGTGCCATACTCACTAGGTTTTTATCTTCGAGGAGAAGGACTCAAACAAGTGAGCTTGCCCAAAGTAAGTGGTGGAGGCATAACTCAAGGTGTAACGAAAGACTACGAAATCAGCCTCAAACCAGGCAAATATCTTTTTAGCTGTCCTTTAAATCCTACTCCTGATTACTCTATCTTGGTAAACTAAAGATTAAAGAGGAAAGCTATTCACTTTTCAAGATAAACAATAACCAAATCTCGATTTTTTCAAGCAGAGCAGTACGCTCCCACTAAGTTTTACCATGCCGAGAGAAAACGCAGCAAGAGGAGTGACAGAAATTATAATTATGGGGATTGACTCTTAAGAAGAAGGAATTCCCTTCAGAGAAATTACCCTGGGCAGAAGGAAAAGAAATAAAAGTCGAAATTAGCCAAAAATTCTAGGCTGTCAGCTCTTAATTCTGCTCTCAAGATTTGAAATCACATTCAGTCTCGATCTGAGTAGGTAAGTTGCTAATCTAAGATCATTTAGACTGGAAGAAATATATTAAGAATTTTTGGATAGTTAGAAAATCTAGAAATGGTTGCTTTAAAATACCTCTAATTATGTCTAAAGTGGAAAAATATATCAGAAAGAATTGTCTACCGCAAATACACAAACCAAAAAGCCTAGGAGTAGTGCTAAGAGAGGCTAACTTAGTATCTGCGGAGCAAATAGAGAGGGCATTGAGATATCAAATAGAATATCCAGATTTGAGCCTAGGAGAAATTTTAGCATTACAAGGATGGGTGAAACAAAAGACCAGCGATTTTTTTGTCCAAGATTGGTCAAAGTTAATTGCACTTAAAGAGAGAAAAGCCCTAGGATATTATCTAGAAAGAGCGGGATTAATAGAAGAGAAAGAGATTAAGAAAGTTCTAGCCGAGCAAGAAGTTAGTAATTTACGATTTGGAACAGTAGCGGTATTAAAAGGATGTATCAAGCCAGAGACGCTAGATTTTTTCCTATTTTATTTGTTTCCTGAAGAATTAGGAGAATCGCATCAAAGAACAAGAAAAAGCTTAAGAAAAAGTCGGCAAAGAAAAAGACAATTAATTGCTAGCATCATGAAAAGACCAAAATCTTCAATACTCTAAAGCAATAAATCAGTAATATTATTCCCATTGGCGACAATCAACAGGTTCTTTTGGATCGGAAGCTTTGTCCTGTTGGAGTTGGTCTATGTATTGCTGATTAGCTTGTCGATCGACTATCCATTTTCTTTGGGCTCGATCCCACTCCCCTTTATAGATAGCTTGTGACCAGTAGCAAGCGGATTTAATTTGAGAGGGAGAAAGATGTTTAGCATCAATTAAATTGGCACGGAATATATTAGCTTCCTTAAGGTTAGCACGATGAAAATAAGCATGAGAGAGTTGAGCCTGTTCAAGGTTAGCATCAGAGAGGTCAGCGCGAAAAAAGTAAGCATGGACAAGATTAGCACCAGCAAGATTAGCATGGGAAAGGTTAACGTGATAAAGGTGAGTATCTTCTAGGTGAGTACCTTGTAGATAAGAACTGTGAAGATCCGCATGGGAAAGGTTGCTCCTTTCAAGGTGAGCTTGTTCGAGATGAGCATTATTGAGATGAGAACTTTCCAAATGAGCCTGTTCGAGATGAGCTTGTTCGAGGTGAGCATTATTGAGATGAGAACTTTCTAACTGCGCCCGTTCGAGGCGAGCCTGTTCGAGATGAGTATTGTCGAGACGAGATGACTTTAAACTTTTATGAGCTTTGACCAGTGTTTCTAAAGCAGAAATAATTTGAGAACACTTATTTTTGAAAGAACAATCTTGAACTAATTTGTGAGCAGCCAAGAGTTGGAATTCGCGCCAGAGAAAAAAGCTAGACACAATTGTCAATAAGCAGGCAAAAATAAGCAAAGTAAAGCTATGATTACGGTGCTTTTTGCTACTTCTAGGGGATAAATCTTTAGCCAATTTAGATCGATCGATCTTCATCTGGATATCGCTAATCTCTTTAGGGAGATACTGAAAAGGATGAGAAACGTAATCTATTATACCTAATTTTTTTAGCTAGAGGGAAAAGGTTGACAATTTGCAATGAGGTTATACAGTAATTCATCCGTGTGAGTAGAATCTGTAAAATTCAGATGTTTTTAACACAGAATCTTTATCTAGCCAGGGATTTAGGCATTATAAAATACTTGTACTTAAGATATTTCATTTTGATTCAGAATGTTTATTTCCTCGAAAAACTATCTCGTTTGGCTGTTATCAGTTGTGCTTATTTATGGTTGCAATGCAAATACTGCGGAGCAAAATAGGACTCAGAAGATAAAAACTGCTTCCCATACACAAGCAAGCCAATCAGAAATTAAAGTCACAACACCCCAAGCAAATCCTTTTGAGAGTAAAAACTATCCTCAACCTGACTGTGGAGATCCTTTACCTCAAAATGAAGAATCCTATCCAGTGACCTATTATCCTGTTTATGCTGAAAATGTCGGTAATAACCTCAGTCTGATTCGTTCTCAATTATGCCAAGATGCCTTTGCTAAAATCCTACCCGATTCAGGAAAGGTAATACAAGTAGCATCATTTCGTAGTCGAGAACGAGCAGATTTGTTTAGGCAATTTTTAGCTCAACGAACTAGTG
>JBFRWE010000122.1:0-4073 GCA_051439345.1 Xenococcaceae cyanobacterium | reverse complement strand
AGACAATAGTCCTCAAATCTAGAGTGGGTCGAACGATAGAGTCGTTGGTCTCGCAATTGTTGTAGGGCTTTCCCTGCTACATAAAAGGATTGCTCTACCTGTTTTTCTAGCTGTTCTCTAGCATTTTCTTCTTTTATCGTTAGTTCAGATGTGCCAACAATATCTTCTACTCTTTCAGTTTGGACGAATGCAGAATTTGCTTTTGGTTCGGCTAAAGCTATGGTAGCTGCTCCATGAGAATTATGCTCTTTAGTGAACTGCACTTTTCTACTCCCCAGATTTTTTTGTGTAAGTTCCACACTTAATCGCAATCGCCGTTCTTTGACGATTTATTATCAATTGCTTGAGTTCTAGAATCTAAGATAAGTTTTAGTCTCTAGTTATCTGATTGCCGAAGTTTCCCCTAAAATTCGGCATTTTCACATTTTTATTCACACTTGTAGTATAGATCTGTTTTGTACCTTTATTTACAGTTTTGGCCTACAATCTTTACAAACTTAACAATAGCTATGTTGATTACTGCACGGGTACCAACTTAAGCCGAAAAAAGACCTAATAGCAAAGGATTGGCTGGTTGTCTTTTGGAAGAGTGTCGATCGCGCTCAATGTGCGGTTAATTTTCGGTAGTCCCTGCAAACTGATTGGGTTGAATTTATGTTCAACTTTTAATGATGCCAGTCAGATACGGTATTACATCGTTCGACTCATATAGAATAAGTAATCTGGGGAACAAGGGCTGAGCGAGAGGGAACAGCAGAGGGGAGTCTCGGCAATAGGAACGCAGGTGTCCTCATCAGTTAGTTTTGGGGACAGGGGAAACAAGTAAAAATCTCCAGTTAAATTGACTTGAAGTCAAACCCATTTTCATAGCAGGAGTTACTTGTTTATATCTTTTTTTGAACTTATTTTTTGACCCAGTTAAATCTTGACGAAGACTTTTATGAAACTGACAATAATTATAGTTAAATAAATTAATCCAAAGGATACGATTGAAGTTGGTTTTATTTTTACAGTAGCCTAAAGTTTTTCGATGCAAATAGGAAATCCTTTGTCTTAAAGTCAAATTAAATCTTTCAATATAAGAAGTATTTTGAGTCCCGACTGGGAAATCTTTTTCCGAACCTTTAACCCAGAACTTTTTGACTGTTTTTAGCTTTCTTTTAACCCATTTTTTGACTATTTGAAGATAGACATAATTAATCGATGTCATCTGTTTAAATAAAGCATTTTTGTAGGCAGCTAATTTATCAGTGCTTATTTTCAGTAAATGACCAGAGTCCCATCTACATAAAGCCTTTAGGTTTTTACTAAACAATTAGCCGTATGGTTAGTTCGAGAACCAAGTTCAAAATTAACCCAAAATTTAGTCTGGGATTCTAAGGCAATAAAGACCCAAAGTTGTCGTTTTTGATTAAACATTGATCGACCCAAGACCACCAAATATCGATTACTGCTGATAGATGTAGCAACTGGGACAAATGAAACGCCAAAAATCCCAAAGTAAAGCTAGCGGCGGGTTAGAAACCCCAACTTCCGCGTAGCAAGTTGGGGTAGTTCATATGGTTATCAATCCAGATGATCGAGTATATTGGTTTTTACTTTTATCATAAGAATGTCGCAGAGTTTTTCCATCAATTGCTACTATTTCGACGAGCCCAGATTTTCTCTTACCACAAATTATTAGATAAATGCTGACTACTCCCCTGGTCGGGACGAGCGTGAAGATATTTCTGCGTAGTCCCCAAATCGGCGTGTCCCAGTGATTGTTGTAGCAAATGTAGGTCACACCCCCCCTCAAGAGCATGGGTAGCATGACTATGTCTCAACCAGTGGGCTGAGGCTGCTGGATTGACACCAGCTAGAAGCGCAGCCTTTTTCAGCAGCTTATGTATCCAGGTTCTCTCTAATGGTTTGTGACGATAACTATAAAACACGGCATCAGTCTTTTCACTACGGGGTAATTGCCTCAACCCCTGCCATAAACCATCAGGAATTAAAACTATCCGACTCTTTTGTCCCTTACCGTAAATCAGAGCCTGACCCCCCTCATCACGAGCGGTCAAATCAGACCAAGTTAACGCACATATCTCACTCACTCTCAATCCACAAGCATAAATCAGCGAAAACAACAGGAAATCCCGTCCTGGTGAAGTCGCCTGAATCAATTTCTCAACCTCATGATTATCCAATATACGTTGACTCAAACCCTGTTTGGGATTGGGAGGTTTGACCCGCTTGCCTACATTAATCGGTAAATAACCCACTTCATAGCAGTAGGTCAAAAGACTCTTAATAGTGCAGACTTTAACTTTGATAGTGTAGGGAGAATAGTCTCTCAACTCAAAGGACCTGACCCATTGCTGAATATCCTCCACCCGCACCTCAACCAAGGTTTTTCCCGTAAAGGTTAAAAACTGTTTCACCGCTGAAGCATAAGTAACACGAGAACTTTGAGACTTGTCCGACAACCAAGAAATTATAATCTCCGAATCTTGATGAGCATTGGTTTGACGAATAATTCTTAAGTTCATAGAGCAACAAAAGACGCGTTTTGTTGACTCCTACTCTATCATCAATGAATCTCTTTATTTGTACGTATTTTCTCCGCCTATAAGTTAGAATAAAGATGAAAGTTCTGAGGTATATTCATGACTGAAAAATCACTAGCCAAAGACAGTAGAATCGATTTAAGAGTTACGAAAGAACAAAAAGCACTTTTAGAGCAAGCTGCTTCAATTAAAGGTGTATCTCTAAGTGCTTACACCTTATTAAATCTGCTCCCCGTAGCCCAACAAGAAATCGAAAACCAAGAAAGATTAATTCTAACTAATCGCGATCGCGATCTATTTCTTAGAGCGATGGACAATCCCCCACAGTTAAAAGGAAAGCTCAAGTCGGCAATTGCTAATTACCAAAATAAATATGGCAAGTAGGCTCTATGGAGGTTTGGAACTTCGTACCGATTGAGAAAAAACACAAGCGATCTGAGTTTGACTGCGGAAATAGGGAATTAAATCAGTATTTGAGCAGATATGCACGACAAAACCATCTCAAAGGAGTCAATAAAGCTTTTGTAGCTACTAAATCGGCTACTCCGCTAAAAATAGATGGTTATTATACGATTAGTTCTAGCACTATTGCTTTTGCTTCTTTTCCTAAATCCGAGCGACAAGGTATCCCTAACTATCCGATTCCGTGCGCGTTAATTGGTAGGTTAGCTGTAGATATTTCGTGCCAGGGACAGGGGTTGGGCAGCGAACTTTTAGTAGATGCTCTAATAAGGATAGTTAAGGTAAGTCAAGAAATTGGAATTTATGCCGTAAGAGTGGATGCAATTGATGAAAAGGCAAAACAATTCTACCTCAAATATGAATTTATCCCTTTTACAGATAGTCCTCTCTCCTTATTTTTGCCTTTAAAAACTATTGAAAAAGAATTTTGTTGATTCACTATCAAAAGACGAACAGTTTTGTGCTTTACATTCGCTTAACGAAGGAATTTGAACTGATATAACTGCCTTTCGCAGTAAGAAAATAAATACTTGGGGTGCATACTGCCCCCCAAACCCCCCACAGTTAAAAAGAAAGCTCAAGTCGGCTATTACTAATTATCGTCCCTACGGGACGAGGCTCTAGGCTCTAGGGCATAGGCTCTAGGATTGAGCGGAGTCTCGTAGCTTGGGGTACAAGACCCCTTCTTTTAAGAAGCGTGCATTTACGAGGGGTTCAATCCCCTTGTAAATGCTAGTGCCTAGTGCCTAGTGGCTAGTGCCTATGAACAGAATAAATATGGCAAGGTAATACAAACCTTCTATTTCATCTGTTGAGTTTGTCAGAAATATTAGCTATAATTCTGACAGAAAATGCTAGTAAACTAAAAACTGGTAAGCTTTTTATCAATGCAGGGTATTTCCCAGAAAATCTTAAATAGAGTACGTGGCCACGGTCGTGGCTGTTGGGTCTGCACACCCAAAGATTTTCTCGATCTTGGCAGTCGCGATGCTGTAGATAAAGCTTTATCACGACTAGTTAAACAAGGTGTACTACGCCGTATTGGTCGTGGTTTATATGACT
>JBFRWE010000121.1:0-2827 GCA_051439345.1 Xenococcaceae cyanobacterium | reverse complement strand
ATGCCTTTTCTTCTATCTCCTAATTGCTTATGGCGATTATGGAACTGCAATCTACGGAGCTTGGTTATCGCTGCCTTTAACGGCTTAGGGTAGATTATTTCAGTTCCATCGCTTAAAACACAGTATTTGCCATTGGTTAAATTAACATCCAGTCCCACGGGGTCAAAAACCTCATGCTGGATGGGGGGAATTAACTCGGCATTAATGGCAAAGGCTACAAAATACTTGTCACCTCGCTTCGATACCGTATAAGTTTGAGCTACACATTTAGGAATAGCTTCTTTGGTGCGAAAAGTCCCCAGAGTAGGAAGCTTAACTTGCTTTCCCCCATCTTGAAGGATGACACCATTGGAGGAATCAACGGTGAAACTACCTGGATGCTTTTTCTGCTTGTATCGAGGACGTTTACCTAATCCCTTCCAATAACGAGAATAAGCATTCTTTAGGTTACGAAAAGCATTTTGATAAACTCGGCTAGACATCGGTTTCGTCCAAGCGAATTCAGGATTTTTCTTGGTGACATTAGTGAATACTTTCTTGATTAAATCTAGTTTTTTAGATGTTCCTCCTTTGTATTGTTGATGGTCGATTTGATGATAAATAGACAAGGCATAATTGTACACAAACCTGCTCAAACCGATATGTTGGTTCATCAAGGTTTTTTCTCGATTATTTAGGTGCAATTCTACTTTGATTGCGTACATTGACCTATCGCTCTTGACTGTTATAATTCTACCATTAATAACGGCATAATAACGGCATGAAAAAAATAACCATTAGAATATCTGACGAGGAGCATCAAAAACTCAAAGTTTACTGCCAACAAAAAGAACAAAGCCTTAATAATGTTATTAGAGAATTAATTAGAAATCTAAAAGTTGCTCAAAACGGATAACTATAGACAACTATGGCTAAGTTTATGGCTGCTTATAGTTGCTCCCAAGAAAATAATAGCACCACCACCTAAAGCTATAAGTGTAGGTATTTCCCCTAACCATAACCAAGCAATTGCCAAGGCGACGAGAGGAATTAAAACTATCAATTTTTAGCAAACAAAACTACTTCATCTTGTTGATATTGGAGTTTAAATTCTGGCATTTGTCGGAATTTTTCCCTTAAATTATGAATAGTTTCGGCAGAACTAGCCCAACCTGGATGACGAGCATTGAGTAGTACATATTCAATGTTACTGAAGTCATTAGATTCTGAACCAATAGTAGCTAGTTGAACCAGAGGGCGATGAGTAAGATGGGGGGCAAGATCGGTAGTAGTTAAGACTCCACCTTTATTTTCTATCTGTGCTATGGCTTCTCTGGTTGCTTGCCAAGTATCGATCGATTCTAGATAGAGAGAACCAAAGTAACCAAATTTGGCTAAAGCTAAAAAAGTACAGACTGACCAAATTAAGATTATTCTTGATTTTTTTAACCATGTTTTATTACTAGCCAGAGCGGAAATAACTACTAAAAATAACCAAGGCAAAATAGGTAAAGAGTATTGATGTACTAAATTGCGCTGACCAGCAGATTCAGAAAGTATATTAATCAAGAGAATGGGAATAGCACCAATTAGAGGTGCAAAATTAGAGCGTGGTGAAATTGCCCAAAGCACTGGTAAGATTAGCAAAAATATGTATTCGAGAGTTGCTAGAGAAAAAACTTGACTACCAATGCGCCAAGGTTGCCAAAATAGATTTTTAATAATTTCGAGTACAGAATTACCTAAATAACTATAACGATCGACCGCAGCAGCTTCACTACCACTAAAATGAGGAATAATTATTTGCGTGGCGAGGACAAACCAACCTAAACCAAAGATAATCGCGATCGCACCGTAGGGGAATTTTTTTTCCCATCCTATTAACCAAATCCCCATAGCCACGACAGTTAAAGCTAATACTGCTTTACAGCTTAAAATAAAAGCGATCGCTAAACTAAACCACCAAAATTGTTTTTTCTGTGCTGCTAAGACTGCACCGAAAATTGCAGGTACAGCCATAACTTCTGGATGAAAGTCAGCTAAATTGACATTAAAAATTAGTGGATAAAGCAAATACGCTAGAGTTATTGTCTTTGCCTGCGTCGTTTTTAAGCCAGCATCATGAGCAAGATACCACAAGGGAATAACTCCCAAAGTTAAAGATAGAGCTTGCACGGCAAACAACCAGTGGATACTTGGATAAATTTTATATAAGCCAGCCAAAACATAGAGAATGAAAGCAGCATGATCGCCTAAGATATGCAATCCTCTGAAATACACAAAAGGTTCTTGTCCTTGACTAATTAGATAGATGGCATTGTCAAAAATTGCCAAGTCAAAATTAGATTGAAACAGAGCGTGTCGAATACTGCTAGCAATAAACAGAACAAAGGTACTGATGGCAATAGATAAAACTAAATAATTCGGCAAGAATTTTTTTTTCTCATAGTTAACTAAAGCTTTAGCTTGCCTTTACCAAAAATTGAGAAGGTGTAGAAGATCATAACAAAAATTAGTTGATAAGCAATTTTATAGAACCTCGCGGTGCAGATAATCAAGCAGAGTTCGATCGCCAGCTTGATAAACTAGTAACTACCCTAGCTACTCTAGAACACCAATTCATTAATCCCAAAAGTCTGGGAAAATAGTTAGATTATTAGACAAGTAACCCAAGTTGCTAGTAACTTGGGTTATTAGTAAGAATAGTGTTCAAACACAATCTTATTTGTCTGGTTTCGTTCTTTCCTATCTCAAATCGACAATATCGACGATTGTCTAAAGAGAAAAATCAGATACAGAACTTGACAGTCAAGGCAATCGCGACAATTCAAATTTGAACTCGTTGCTT
>JBFRWE010000120.1:0-15700 GCA_051439345.1 Xenococcaceae cyanobacterium | reverse complement strand
ACGGTAGACGCTGGGTAGCCAAGTGCGGAGCGGATAACCGCTGAAAGCATCTAAGTGGGAAGCCCACCTCAAGATGAGTGCTCTCATGGAGTAATCCAGTAAGGTCACGGGGAGAACACCCGTTAATAGGCGCTAGGTGGAAGAGCAGTAATGTTTGCAGCCGAGGCGTGCTAACAGACCGAGGGCTTGACCTTGCTCCTAATAACTCAACTTGAGTATCTATAATTATGCAGTCTTGAGGGTGCAGTGCCACGACGCAGTAGACACTGCCACACAGTTATTCCTGGTGCTACTAGCGCAATGGTCCCACTTCGATTCCATCCCGAACTCGACAGTGAAACGTTGCCGCGGCGAAGATACTTGGAGGGTAGCCTCCTGGAAAAATAGCTCAGTGCCAGGTTCATCCTTGCTTAAGACCTTCTCCTTTGACGAAGGTCTTTTTGCTTTTTTCTCTTTTCTCTTTTATAATTTTTTCTCTAAAATGAGTGATGAAAGAGCAATTTAATCAATTCAAGATTTTGCTGCGACAAGTCAAAGTTTTAGATCCAGAAGCAGGACTAGAACAACTTGCTGATATTTTAATTGTTGATTCAAAAATCAAGCAAATTGAATCATTGATAACAGATTTCCCCCAAGATACCCAAGTATTTGATGCTAAAAATTTGATTATTGCTCCAGGACTTGTAGATATCTATAGTTATAGTGCAGAACCAGGATATGAATATAGAGAAAGTTTAGCCACTCTTGCTTCTGCTGCTTATGCTGGTGGTTTTACTAGTATAAATATTTTGCCCAATACAGTTCCAGCAATAGATAATGTTGAAGTGCTATCATCTATGCAGCAAAAAAGCCTAAAACTTAAATCAGATATGGTTCAATTATGTTCTGATATCAAGTTCTGGGGAAGTATAAATACTAATAAGCAAACTCAGCAGCAAATAGCTGATTTAATAGAATTAAGTACTAATGTTATTGGCTTTGCTGAAACCTATACCTTCGCAAATTTAGCCTTACTCAAAAATGTTTTAGAATATGTAAAACCTTTAGGGAAGCCGATCGCCTTAGCTCTAAATAACAATGAACTAAAAGGTAATGGAGTAGTTCGAGAAGGAAAAGCCTCAATTAGTTATGGATTATCAGGAGAACCAGCATTTTCTGAAGCTGCTGCTATTGCTGCTGTTATAGAGATAGCAGATGCTATTCGTACTCCTGTACATTTGATGCGAATTTCTACCCGTCGTGGAGTAGAATTAGTTGCTAATGCCAAACAAAGGGGAGTTCCGATAACAGCTAGTACAACCTGGATGCATCTCTTATTTAATACTAATGATCTTGGAGATTATAATCCTAATTTGCGCCTAGAACCACCATTAGGTAATGAAGAGGATATGTTGGCTTTGATTCAAGGAGTTAAACAAGGAGTAATAGATGCGATCGCGATCGATCATACTGCTTATACTTATGAAGAAAAAACTCTAGCTTTTGCGGAAGCTCCCCCTGGAGTAATTGGTTTAGAACTTGCTCTTCCTCTTTTATGGTCAAGATTTGTCAAGAGTGGAGATTGGTCTGCTTTAGAGCTATGGCAAGCTTTAAGTACTCGCCCACAAAGATGTTTACAACAAAATCCTTCTAGTCTAACTTCTCAGACAAAAGCAGAACTAGTCTTATTCGCTCCAGACCAAACTTGGATAGTTGATGGCAATTCTTTGAAATCTCAAGCTAGCAATACTCCTTGGTGGGGTCAAGAAATTACAGGTAAAGTAGTTAATGTTTGGTGCAGCTAATATTACTGATCATTCAAGAAAATGACAATTTTTAGCTATCTTTTGGGAAAAATATAAAAGTAATGCCCACAAAATTTCAGTCAATTGGATGTCCAATCAAAAACTGGAACAGCTTTTTTTAAAGCAAACTGCTCAGTTAAAACATATAGAAGCTTTAATTCTAGAAGCCCAGAATCTTAAAGAAGAACTGAAAGAATTAAGAGAACAAGAAGAACGCTTTCGTCAAATTGCTGAAAATGTGCGCGAAGTTTTCTTTATGATCTCAGCGCAAACTGATGAAATGCTTTATATTAGTCCAACTTATGAAAAAGTTTGGGGGCGTAGTTGCCAAAGTTTATATGAAAATCCTCAATCTTGGCTATCAGCTATTCATCCAGAAGATTCTTTACGAGCACTCGCGACCATCGAAACTCAATTTAGGACTGGAGATGAATTTGAAGAAGAATATCGAATAGTAAGACCAGATAATTCTGTTCGATGGATTTGGGTACGGGCATTTCCGATTAGGGATGATCGAGGTGAGGTGAATCGTTTTGTCGGTGTAGCTGAAGATATTACTAAAAGGAAAGAAGCAGAAGAAGCATTAAAAAAAAGCGAAGAACAATTTCGTCTTACTTTTGAACTTGCTCCTATTGGCATGGCAATTACTACTCTCGATGGTAAATTTAAACGAGTTAACCAGGCTCTTTGCGATTCTTTAGGATATACTAGCCAGGAACTTTTACAACTTTCTTTTACTGAGATTAGCCATCCTGAAGATGTCGAGCTTCATCTCAGTTTAGAAAAAAAATTAGCTGAAGGAAGAGAAGAAGATTTTCAAATTGAAAAACGTTACTTGGCTAAAGATAATCGAGTAGTCGATACCCTATTAAAAGTAGTTATAGTAAGAGATTCTAATGGTAAACCACTACATTTTAATAACCAAATCCTTGATATCACTGAAAGAAAAAAGATGGAGAGGCAACTTCTCCATGATGCTTTACACGATTCTCTGACTAAATTGCCCAATCGAGCCTTGTTCATGGATCGTCTTGAACAACAGTTAAAACGAACCATAACTCAACAAGACTATGAATTTGCAGTTCTTTTTCTCGATATCGATCGTTTTAAAATTGTCAATGACAGTGTAGGACATTTAATTGGGGATAAGTTGCTCATAGAAATTGCTCGTAGGTTAGAACAATGTATTAATCCTACCGATACAGTAGCTCGTTTGGGAGGAGACGAGTTTACTATTTTACTAGAGAATATTCAAAGCATCGAAGAAGCGACCTTAGTAGCCGAACGTATTTATCATGCATTAGTATTACCTTTTAAGTTGGATAGTTATGAGTTATTTGTTAGTGCCAGTATTGGTATTGCTCTTTCCTCTGATGGTTATGACAAACCAGAAGATATTCTGAGAGATGCGGATCTGACTATGTATAGTGCAAAAGAACGGGGTAAAGCTCGGTATGAGGTATTCGATCCTTCCCTGCACAAACTTGCTATCAAACGGCTACAGTTGGAAACTGATTTGCGACGAGGTTTAGAACGTCAAGAGTTTCAAATATATTATCAGCCGATTACATCTCTAGTAACAGGTAACTTATCAGGGTTTGAAGCATTAGCAAGATGGCAACATCCAACTAAAGGAATGATTTCCCCTACAGAATTTATTCCTATTGCGGAAGAAACAGGATTGATTCTATCTTTAGGTAGTTGGTTGTTAAAAGAAGCTTGTAAACAGTTGCGTCATTGGCAAGTGAAATATAATCTACATCCTCCTCTCAAAATTAGTGTAAATCTTTCTGGAAAGCAACTTAAAGAACCAGGCTTAGTGAATCAAATTGAAGAAATACTGGCAGAAACTGGTTTAGATGGTCGCTTTTTGAAGCTAGAAATTACTGAAAGTATTTTAATGGATAATTTAGAAACTGCAACTAATATACTTTTGGCATTGAGAGAGAAAAAAATTCAATTGAGTATAGATGATTTTGGCACTGGCTATTCATCGCTGAGCTATTTACATCGTTTTCCAGTAGATACTCTCAAGATAGACCGTTCTTTTATCGATCAGATCCAATCTAATCAGGGTAATTCGGCAATTGTTAAAGCTATTGTAACTTTGGCTCATGTACTTAATATGGATGTCATTGCAGAAGGGATAGAAACTACTTCGCAACTAGCTCAACTCAAGTTGCTTAAATGTGAGCATGGACAAGGATATTATTTTTCTAAGCCTCTCACTAAAGAAGAAGCAGAAGAACTAATTGCTAGTTCTCCCCAATGGTAATTAGAAACTTTGAGTAAACAAACTATTGGAATAAAATTGCTTCAAAACACAATTCTCCTACTTCAATTAAGGTATTAGCTGCATTTTCATCGGTTTGAGATGTTGCTGCTAATTGCTTAAACTCTTTAAGGCTATACTGTTGTTGAAATTTATTGATAGTACAATTGCATAAGGTTTGAGCATCTTCCTCAACTAATCCTTCTGTCATGGAAGTCTGAATACACTCTTGCAAATAGTCTTGGACATAATCTTGAGGATATTGATAGGGAGTCTCTGAGGAATCAGTTGTATTGACTGTCTCTTCTGCTACTGACAGACTGACTGGAGCAAAGATAGTAAAGATTAAACTACCAATAAATAAGACGACTAACTTTGTTTTCATAGAAACTATTGTTATAGAGTTGTTTGATTAATACTCTGCTGACTTTAAGACAAGAATATTCTTTAATTTAAACAAAATATGTGTAATTTCAGATGGAAGTTAATAATATCATTTTGTATCTGGCTAAGAATAGAGTAAAGCGATCGCTCCTTCAAGGATAATTTCCACAGTGTCTTTGGCAAAATATTTCATCTCTACAAATAACAATATTGTTTGATAATTACATAAAAAAAACAAATAAATGCTGCTTGACAAAAAAATGTCATTTTTTACTTTTTTATGATTAATTGAGTATTGAAATCAATAGTAATCATGAATTTTAAACCTTAATTACTTTGAGGCAAAAACCAAATTGTATATAAAGCAATGATGAAGATCACTGTGAAGTTTCGATGTAGATGTAACAATTATTTTGATAGCAATTAGTGTGTTTATGAATTTAGGAAGCTTACAAACAGAACTAGGAGAATTAGAAACATTCAACTTGGCGCAATCATTAGAAAAATCCCAGTAAAGTAAAATCAAAGATATTGTAAGAGTTGATGTCATTAAAGACTTTTCCATTGCAGAAGGCGATCGCCTGATTGAAAATAATTTTTCGATCTACTGATGGTTTCAAACCAATGAGCGAGAAAGAGCATGCAGAGACAGGACATAGACTATTACGGTTAAAATTTACTGCTAATGTGGCGTGATACCATTTTTCAAAAGTAATCGGAGAGATAAAAAACTAATTGAAAGCAAGTAACGAGACTTTGACAAAAAACTAGGTTCAAAAAGCAATCGGGAATTAGCAAAAAACCATAATACGATTTACATCAGCAACTCCATTTTTCCGAAGCATGATTTTCAGAATCTTGATCCAAAGTTCACTAATTTTTATTCTGTTTCTCACAGGTTGTTCGACTCTTACAGGCAAAAGTGATTTACCTGCTTGCACTCAAAGTGATTGTGCTTGTAGTGATTTTGCGACTCAAAACGAAGCACAAAAAGTCTTAGAGGCTTTTCCCAACGATCCATATAAGCTAGATCGTAACGGTGATGGAATTGCTTGTGAAAGCTTGCCTATAAAGCGTCAGAACCCTGCTGAACAGGGAAATTTAAATACAGCCAACTCTCAAATCAAATATGGAAATCCAAGTAATGCTAATGCTGAAGACTTAAACAATTATTTATTAGAAAAACCTGGCTATGTTCTTTCTTACAACTGTACAACTGGTATTGCTAACTGGGCGAGTTGGCAACTTAATCGGAGTTGGTTAGGTAATGTAGAGCGTTCTGATGATTTCCGTGCCGATCCTGATTTACCTGCTAATTGTTATGTAGCACGCCCCTCTGATTATACAAGGAGTGGTTATGATAAAGGACATCTTACCCCATCTGGCGATCGCACTAAGAGAAAATCAGATAACAGCGAAACTTTTTTGATGTCTAATATGATTCCCCAATCTCCAGCCAATAACCGCGAAGTTTGGCGAGAATTAGAAGAATATAGTCGCTATTTAGTAAGCAAGGGAAAAGAGTTATATATAGTTGCAGGGGGAGAAGGCAAAGAAAAGTTATTACTTGCTACCCATAAGAGTGAAAAGAAAACCAATAAAATCACTGTACCGAAATACACTTGGAAAGCAATTTTAGTATTGGATAGATGGGGTAGAATCGAAAACACTATTGCTGTAATGATTCCCAATTCTGAAAAAGTCGCCCAAAAAGATTGGACTGATTATCTAATATCTATAGACGAGCTTGAGCAAAAAACTGGTTACGATTTCTTCAGCCATCTCAAGCCAGAAATACAAAAGGAAGTAGAGTCACAAGTCTATAAAAAATCCTAAGTTTCTACCACCATAGTAGATAAGCCCGCAACCTTACCCAATTCAGTCTTACCCAAAATATAAACTTTAATCTCACATTCTCCAACACGATATACTTTGATATCCCGCAGATGAGTTTTTAACAAATCCACTAATGCTTGATAGCGTCTAGATTCCTGTAATTCTTCTTCATCCTCATCCTTGGCTTGAGTAACTCTTTTAAAAAAATTATCTAGCTCTCTAATCTCAATCTTTGTTACAGAATTGCTAGGGGTAAGTTCGAGTAACTTAGTTTCAATGCGATCGACATTTTCTATATAGACAGTTTCCCAAGGATAATCTGATTCACTGAGCCAGAGTAATCCTTCTACTGCTTGGGAGAGTTGGATCATTAGTTCTCGATCTTTCATGATTGAACCACATCTAGTTTAAAGAGGCGATAATATCACCGACTTTAAACTAAGTTAATACTGCCATGTTTACAATTCCCCATTGTCTTTTAGTTTACGTTGTTCAAAAGCAGCGATCGCAGTAGGTAATGTAGGATAAAGATGTTTGGCTGGGATATGTTTGAGAAATGCTGCTCTTTCTAGTTCGAGATACAAATCCTGTTTAACTCGTGCCATAGCGAAGGTAATATTTTTTGCTGCTAATTCTTCTCTCAATTCAAACAGAATATCGATCGCCGTAATATCGATTTCTACATTAGCTTCCATATTTAAGACAAACCATTCAACGGGATTTACTTCTGCTTCAATAGCTTCAATCGCTCGCTGTTTAAAATTTTCGGCATTAGCAAAACATAAAGGTGCATCATAACGATAGATTACCAAACCAGGGATGGTTTTTGCTCCTTCCCAGTCATCAATATCGTGAAGTCCAGCTAAATTGGGAACTCTCCCCAATACTGCATCGTGAGGACGAGCAACTCTAGAAAATAGCTCAATTACCGATAAACTAACGGCAATTCCTACTCCTACTAAAATATCAGTCATTAATACGGCAATGGTAGTTACTACAGCTAAAATAAATTCACTACGGCGAAATTGGTATAACCTAATAAATTCCGAGACTTCGATTAACTTAGTTGCAGCATAAATAACGATCGCTCCTAAAGCAGCATTGGGAAATAATGCTAATACAGGACGGAGGAACAGTAGCACGAAAACCACTGCTACCATTGCCACTAGAGAAAATAATTGGCTCTTGCTGCCGACAGAATCTCCAATCACAGTACGACTACCACTACTACTGATCGGAAAACCCTGCATCAATCCATTGCTAAGATTAGCAACACCCAAGGCTAAAAGTTCTTGATTAGCATCAATTTTATAATTGTTACGATTGGCGAAAACTCTAGCTGACAGCACATTATCTGAATAGCCAACAATAGAAATACCCACAGCAGAAGCAACTAAAGAACTTAAATCTTCGATCGACACTGACGGAATGACAAAATGGGGTAATCCAGCAGGAATTTCCCCCACTACAGCTACACCGAGATCATCCAGATTAAATATGGCTACTGCTAATGTGGATAATAGAACAGCAATTAAAGGAATAGGTAAATTAGGAAAACGACGCTGGAAAGCAAACAAAAAGACTAAAACCAAAATGCTCAAAATTAGCGTGGGAGAATGAGCTAATTGTAGCTTACTAATAAATTCACTAACTTGACCCAGGAAAACATTGGAATCAATCTCGATCTTGCCAATTTTACCCAGTTGTCCCCCAATCATAATTAGGGCAATACCAGCCATATAACCAATTAGAATTGGCTTGGAAAGTAAATCGGCTAAAAAACCCAGTCTAGCAATATAGCCTACAATACACACCAATCCCATGATAATTGCCAGTAAAGCAGCAAGACTAATATAGGTATCTGTTCTCGCTGCTGCCAAAGGTGCGATCGCTACTGCTGTCATTACCGCAGTACTAGATTCTGGACCAATGGAAAGTTGAGGTGATGAGCCAAAGACAGCGTAAATAACCATCGGTGGTAAAATTGCCCACAAACCTGCCACTGGTTCAACTCCTGCTAATTCTCCATAAGCCATACATTGGGGAATTAAATAGGCTGCTACCGTTAAACCCGCTAGGACATCCCCCCGCAACCATTCCCGACGGTAAGAAAGTAATCTTTGCAAACCTGGCATGGAGATATAGTTACGAGTCTGGGTTTTGGTCATAGGGCGATCGCCTTTAGTGCAACTGAACAGTATGTATATTATCTCAACTCTAATCCTGACCAATCACTTTAACCAGAACACATTACTTAGTCAATGCTAAACTAAGTTTATAGACTAAGTTTAATAATTTATGAGTGAACAGATCAATATTCACGAAGCTAAAACTCAGCTATCTAAATTATTATCACGAGTGGCGTTAGGAGAAGAATTCACCATTGCCAATCGCGGTGTTCCTGTGGCTAAGTTAATTCCTTATACTCCCCCCAATAGTAAAGGCGATCGCATACCTGGGAGACTAGCTGGACAAATTCAAATTAGTGATGATTTTGATGAACTAGACGAAGAAACGATCGGATTATTCTATGGAGACGAATAAATGAGGCTGTTGTTAGATACTTGTTGCTGGTTATGGTGGTTAAGCGATACCAATAAACTAAGCCAACAACAGCTTAATGCCATCATTAATCGTGAAAATCAGTTGTTTTTGTCTGTGGCTAGCCTTTGGGAACTAAGTATAAAAGTTAACAATAATAAATTAACTATTCCTCAACCATTAAACAAATTAGTCGAACGAGAATGTCCCATAGATAATATTGTAATTGTAGATATTAAACCCCATCATGCAATTCAAGCTGGAAACCTTCTTCTCTATCACAAAGATCCTTTTGATCGCATGATTATTACTCAAGCAGCCATTGAAAATTTAACTATTGTAACTTCAGACTTAGTGTTTCAAAAATATGATGTTTCTGTTTTGTTTTAGTTGAATGATGAACAGCGATCGCTATAATATTAAGTCTAGCGATCGCTTCAAGTACAAGAACAGTATGATACGAAATCCGTTTAGTAAAACCCCTGATAAATATCTATCGTAGGGGCGTTTCGAGAAACGCCCCTACAGGGTTTGGGGGTTTTGCCAATAAACAAACGTGGTATGTAATATCGTTTTACTTTTTAATTGATACAGATGATTGACGCAGGGACGCGGGGACGGAGAGACGCGGTGAAATTATGTGTCTCAAGTATTTTCTAAATTGATGTAATTCGGATTTGGCATGAAATATAACGAAAAGAATTTGAAGTATGCATTGAAAAAGGTAATAGCTGATAGCTAAGAATCGGATGATTATCAGTTTGATACTTTAAATCAGCAACACCAGATCTTTAATCGCTTGTGCTGTCGCAGGGGCAAGTAAAACACCGTTACGATAATGCCCTGTAGCTAGTAGAACATTGCTATAGCCATCTAATTTACCAATAATTGGTGCTGGTTGTCCTTGGGGACGGGGACGTTTGCCGAACCAAGTAGCTTCAATCTTACCATCAGCTAACGCGGGACAAAAATCGATCGCCTGTTGTTTAATCTGTTCTAATAATTGGGCTTCAGCATCTACTTTTCCCCACTCATCAGGAAATTCTACCGTTGCTCCTAGCCAATATTCTCTATTTCCCAAAGGTACAATATGGATATCATCTCCTGTAATTACAGGTTGGAAATCTCTATTACCTAAATCTCGATCGAGTTTTAATTTGAATGCTTGTCCTAAAACTGGACGAATATCAACGGATTGTTGTAGAGAACTAGTTAGAAGGGTAGAACCCAATCCTGCGGAGAGGATTAACCAATCTACTGCTAATTCTCCTCCAGTAGTTTGTAGATGGGAGCAAGTTTGCCAATTAGAATTATTGGCAGTTTGAGTAATAAATTGTTCTACTTTAACTCCGAATTGACAGTTAACACCGTTTTTTTGCGCCCCAGCAACTAAAGCTTCTGTTAAACGACTAGGATTAATTTGTCTGTCTTGGGGAGAGTAAACCGCAGCAATAATATCTTTATGAGTAAGATCGGGACATTGTTGATATAAATAGTTTTTATCCCAAATTTCTAGTTGCCAACCCTGATTATGGCGAGTTTTTTGTAGCTGTTGCCACTTCTCTAAGCGATCGCCCGTAAATAATAATTTGACAATTCCCTGACGATTAACGGGAATAGTTATCCCTGTTAGTGCTTCTAATTCTGGCAATAGAGTTTGATAGCGTTTTAAACTTACTTCTCTTAACCGCCACGCCCTACTTTTAGTTTTATGAGAGATCGCCCCCATCAATACCCCCAAAGCTGCCCCCGTAGAACCAGATGCAGGAGTATTTTGTTCAATGAGCGTAATTTCTAAATCTTCTATCCTGCTAAGTTCATAGGCGATCGAAGCACCCACAACGCCACAGCCAACAATAGCAACTTTGTATTTCATCTTCAGATTATTCTTCAGGTAAATCGTTAACACCTGTTAAACTGCATCTTCTGCAAACGACACTATAAATTGTCAATATAATTATGTAAATGCTTAACTGCTCTTTCTAAATGAAGGGGATCTTGATACAGTTTGCTCATCATCACTGCGCCTTCTATAGTAGAGATAAGAATAGTGGCGACTAGATCGGGTTCGATCTCAGAGTTGATTTCTCCTTTCTTAATTCCTGTTTGTACAATTTTACTAATCAAGCTGCGCCAAGCATCCATAGCCTCTCTAGTGCGATCGCGCAAAGCTGGATGATTATCATCACTTTCGATCGCTGTATTTAATAATGGACATCCTCCCGCGATCGGTGGATTGTCAATAAAGTCAAGATAACATGACATCATTGCCTCTAATCTCTCTTTGGCATTGCGTTTTTTCTTAACCGCCTGCCATATCTTCTGACGAGTCAAACTATGGGCATAGTCAAAAGCTTCTAGAGCAAGTTCGTCTTTGCTTTTAAAGTGATTATAAATACCACCTTTTTTTAAACCAGTAGCTTGCATAACATCCGCAATAGATGCACCAGAGTATCCTTGCTGGTTAAACAACTCTGCTGCTTGCCGAATAATTTTTGCTCTAGTTTCTTGGGCTTTGGACATCAACGCCTTATTGTGATCTAAATTATGGCAATCATTATTTTGAAATGATATACCTAATTGGGGCTGCCTATTACTGATCGTCAAAAATGAGGTTTTTACGACAAAATGCTGACCCTTCTCTTAACTTTATTTATGAGATAATTGTAGTGAGATGAACAGTTCACCTAAAAGTTAGATGAACAGTTCAATCAAAAGCTAGATGAACAGTTCAACCCAAAAAAGATATAAATTAAATAACTGGAGTGTAGTTAGACCAAATCATGTACTTAAACAGTACTAAGGAGGCAAGAATGAAATCTGTATCAATTGCTATCTTCGGACTACTAGTTCCTCTAATCATAGCTAATCCTGCTCGTGGTGAAAATCCTGCTCATGTCGAACAATTACTATCTTCTGGTGAATGTGTTGGCTGCGATCTCTCTGGCGCAGATTTAACTGATGCTCATCTAATTGGTGCTGATTTAAGACAAGCTAACCTGCAAGGGGCAAATTTATCTGGTTCTAACCTAGAAGGAGCAGATTTAACTGACGCTAACCTCGAAGGAGCAAACCTAACCTCTTCTTTTGTTACTAATGCTAGTCTTAATGATGCTAACTTGAATCAGGCTAACTTAACTGCTGCTGTGATTAACGATGCTGATGTATCAGGAGCATCTATGATTGGTTTAAATATAACTAATGCTCAAATATTCAATACTGGTATTGCTGTCGGTGGAGAGTCTGAATAGATGGGTGTTATAAGAACCGCTCGATATAGGTAGGTTCAAGTCATGAATAGGAACTGAGGAGTTACTAATTGTTAAATTTTAATTGTTAAATTTTCTTTAAAACTATTGGCTAAAAGCTGGTGAGTCAAAAAGCTACATATCATTTTCAGGACTTCCATTTTGACTATTACTGCATTATTCCCCACCTTAGCCAAGAGCAAGTATTAATGATTTGTAGTGAGAATGGTTGGAATTTACCTCATTTCGTAGCTTACGAACATCACTATGGAGTGGTGGGGCACATCAATCAAGCAATGAAAGCACAACTAGAGTTAGATACCACAACACTAGGTTGTTTTTATGATTCGGCGATTGATGATAAAAACTATCATAAGGAATTAAAAACTGTGTGTAGGGTGTATGCAATGGAAAATCACTCTACCTGTTGGACACCTTCTGTTGGCACAAGTTGGATTAATTTTAATGAATTCGATAGTCTGACATTTGCTAACCCTAAGCTTCGCTCAATTTTAGAATCTTGGGTTAGTGAGATAAAACGAGAGAAAAACCCGAAAGTGCGATCGCCTTGGGCTGAAATAGGCTGGTTTAGCGAAGTAGTAAAATGGATTAACTTGCAACTGGATTTACTAGGATTGGGTGCAATTATTTCCCTTGAACAAATAATAAATTGGGAACTTTCTTGCCTACTAAAAGCCAAAACTAGAGTTGGAAATATTTATTTTAAAGCGTCCTCTGCTGCTTTCCAAGATGAACCAAGCAAAACCAATCTATTAACTCAACTTTACCCAACTTACCTTCCCAATTTGCTAGCTATTGATACAGACAAGCGGTGGATGTTGATGGAGGAGTTTACTGGCGATCTTTTAGCTGAAATTACCGATTTTGAAAGTTGGCAACAAGCATTAAGATCGTTTGCCCAAATGCAAATTAAAGCCATCGATGAAGTAGATAGATTAATCGCTCTTGGTTTTTCTGATGCGAGACTCGATCGATTAAACTCTCAAATTGAGTCACTATTAGATACACCAATATTGGTATCAAAACCAGATCGAGGTCTTTCCGAAGCAGATTTAGAGCTATTGCGCTCTTTAATTCCTCAACTCAAAGTGATATGTGATGAATTGGCAGCTTGTGGCATATCACAAACTTTAGTTCATGGAGACTTTCACGGTCATAACATAGTTTCAACAAATGAAGGATATATCTATTTTGACTGGTCTTATGCTGCTATTTCCCACCCTTTTTTTGATGTGATTTATCTATTACAAGTCTATGAGAGGCAACTTCCTGATGTCGCTGATGTGCAAGGGCGTTTACAGGATGCCTATCTCGAACCTTGGACGGTTTACCTGCCAATGCAACAATTAATCGAGATTTTTAACAAAGCGCAACCGTTGACTTTCCTTTACCGTGCAATTATTGATAGTCAGGTTGTTGAAAATATGGAAGAAAAGTCTCAACGAGCATGGGACGGAGTAGTTCCTTATTGGTTGAAGACACTTCTCAAGCAAATACAATCTAGTTCATCAACTACTTCTTAATAGGTAGTATACCTGCTACATCTAAAATTTGCGGAATTAGGTCTTCTTTTTTGACTGCCATTAAATGAACTCCTTGGCATAAATCCTTAGCTAACTTGATTTGTTCAGCAGCAATTGTAATTCCTTCTTGAAGGGGTTCTTTCGCTGCTGCTAGTCTATTAATAGTAGACTCAGGGATATTGACTCCAGGCACATAACGATTGATAAATTGGGCATTTTTAGCCGATTTAAGCAGAAAAATACCAGCTAAAATTGGTTTTGTGGAAATAGAGGCAATTTGTTCCATAAACTTTTCTAGTCGATCGAAATCCGTGATCATCTGACTTTGAAAAAAATGCGCTCCTGCTTCTATTTTGCGCTCAAAACGTCTTTGTAAGCCAGACCAACTTTTTAATTGTGGATCGACAGCAGCCCCACAGAAAAGCTCTAAAGGTTCGTCTGGTAAGGTTTTATCATTGAAGTCTAAACCTCTATTCAGTTTATCGATTACCTTAAGTAGTCGAACAGATTCTAACTCAAAAACTCCCCGTGCTTCTTTATGATCTCCTGCTTTAACTGGATCTCCTGTTAGGGCTAAAATATTTCTAATTCCTAAAGCGTATGCTCCCATCAAGTCCGCTTGTAAACCAATACAATTGCGATCGCGACAAGCTATTTGACAAATTGGTTCAATGCCATGTTGTAATAAAATTGCTGAAGCAGCTACAGAAGACATTCGCAGTACTGCTCGACTACCATCAGTTACATTAACTGCATGAACTCTACCCTTTAGTTTCTCCGCCATTGCCAACATTCTAGCTGGGTTTCCTCCTTTGGGAGGTGCGACTTCAGCAGTAAGCAGAAATTCTTTTTGGGCAACAGCACTACGAAAACGAGTTGTCATTAGATTTTTATTAGTTGTTAATTGTTGGTTGTTTAATATAACTTATCGGGATCGAGAACATTATCATTTCTTAACTATTACCCTATTACCTAAATTAATTATGCAGTTGATCTAATCAAAAATTAATTAAAGACGAGGTAAGTATCCTAGAGCATCTTTCACTCTAGATAGGGTGGTATTGGCAACTTCTTCTGCTTTAGCTGCGCCCTCTTTCAAGACTGAGTTGAGATAATCTTTATTATCCATAATTTCTTGATATTTATCTTGAATAGGCTTAAGGGATTCAACAGTAATTTCTGTTAATAAAGGTTTAAATTGCCCCCAACCCATGTCTTGACATTCTGTTGCTACTTCTTGTTTGGTTTTATTGGCTAAAATTTGATACAAGGATAACAAATTGTGACACTCAGGACGTTCAGGATCGTCAAAAACTAATCCTTTGATGGGATCGGTTTTACATCTTTTAATCTTTTTCTTAATCTCCTCAGGAGAATCTAGCAAACTAATTCTACTCATTTCTGAGGGATCGGATTTAGACATTTTTTTAGTGCCATCTGTCAGACTCATCACTCTTGCACCCTCAGTACGAATTAAGGGGTCTGGTATTTTGAGAACTGGCTCTTTTTTCTTGCCAAATTTATCATTAACTCTAACAGCAATGTCGCGAGTTAATTCTAAGTGCTGTTTTTGATCTTCGCCGACGGGTACTTTATCTGCATCGTAAAGTAATATATCTGCTGCCATCAATACAGGGTAGTCTAGTAAACCAACGCTGACGTTTTCTCCCTGTTTAATTGCTTTTTCTTTGAACTGAATCATTCTCTCTAACCAGTTGAGAGGAGTAATACAGTTAAGTAGCCAAGTTAATTCACTATGAGCAGTAACATGAGATTGAACAAAGATTGTAGAGTATTGTAAATCTATACCACAAGCAAGATAAAGAGCAGCGATCGTATAAGTATCATTAGCTAAAGTTTTAGGATTGTGAGGAACTGTGATCGCGTGTAAATCTACCACACAGAAAAAATTATCGTATTGATTTTGAATCTCTACCCAATTACGAATTGCCCCTAAATAATTGCCAAGATGTAAATTGCCAGTAGGCTGAACTCCAGATAATACTCGCTGTTTGCTCATAGGAATAAAATTGTAGTCAAAGTTAAAGCATTCCCCTGCTTAGGAAATAATGCAAGAGAATGCCCAATGTA
>JBFRWE010000119.1:0-7818 GCA_051439345.1 Xenococcaceae cyanobacterium | reverse complement strand
GATCGACAAAAGCTCCATAGTCACCAAAACCAGCATTATTAATTAATAGATCGATCGTTAATTCTTTTTGAGCTATTGCATCCAATACAAATTGTCCCGCATTAGGAAGAGTCAAATCTTGCACTATTACTTCTGCATTGATACCAAATTGTTCTTGCAGTTGTCGCGCTAACTTGCTAAGCTTCTCTTCTGAGCGAGCTACTAAAACTAAGTTGGTCTTTTTTTTAGCTAATTCTTCCGCAAAAGCTGCACCAATTCCAGAAGAAGCACCAGTAATTAAAGCGGTTGTCATAATTATTACTCTAGTCTTGCTTTGTTAAGAATTGTAACGTAGACAAACAAGAGTTAGGGTATACCTGAAAAGACTGAGTACATCGTCAGTTCCTGGAATAAATGCCATGTGAACCTCCTCAATTGCTTTAGGTTATTTCTCTTTTAGTATTCCAATTTCGCTTAAATTTTTCATGAAATTTTTATGAGAAAAACTTCATTTCGATAGAACAGATGTATGTGATAGCACTTTTAAAATCAAATAAGGCATTATTTTTAGGATATAACTTCCATCTAATGCCTTATTGTTTCAGTTATTTAATTTCTTATGCCAACTTTAGTTTAAACTTCACTTATCTAGTCAGCATAGCTAATTGTTTCTAATTGATTTGACTTAGCAATTGTCATATCATCAAAAGCAAATATGTCATGAGAAGTGTTAACAATACCATTACCTGTAGTTGTAAATTCTACGCGATCGAAGGTCTCATAAACTCCACTGGGAAGAAGCTCTCCAACTATACCAATATAAATTGCTGAACCAGTAGTGCTCCCGTCAGTTTTAACAGTATGAACATTGTTAATTGTACCTACTAATTGATCATTAGAATAAAGTTTGAGAGTTAATTTAGCCCCCCAATCTCCTAAATCGTAAGCATAGAAACCAAACGCGGAAATATCCTCACTAAAATTAATTATAAAAGTGCTATTTCCTTGAGGCATAGCTTCTGTAAACCAATATTTATTTCCAGAAGAAGGATAAAGTCCTTGTTGAAGATCGTAAGCAATGGCTGAACTGCTTGTATTTTGAATATTATGAATTTCTCCATTACCGCCTAAAGTGGCAGTTCCTGCACCAGGAAAAGACAAATCTAAATTAGAATTTGAATTAAAAGTAACGTTTTCAAAGTTTTCAGTACCAACAGTACTATCTAGGCGATTAAGAAACTGTTGTTCTGCTTGTTTTGTTTGATTAAGAGTAGTACGAGTATTTAAACCACCACTATTAATATCTTCTCCTTTAATAACATCAAAAGCTTGAGCATTGGTAGTTACAAGTAAAGAAGTAGCTAAAGTTGTAAATATAGTTTTTTGTAAATTCATAACAGTTATTAATTCAAAAATAGTATTTTTTCGGTTACTGCAATCTAATTTTAATTGGCTTATTTGTTATCAATAGTAATATTATTTAAGTGATTACCGCTTCAGTGATTATGCTTAAAATAATATATTTTTAGAGTAAATAACTAGATACAAATACGCTAAATTCATGAAAAATTATCAAAACTACCCCGATCGAATATTGAGTTTTTATCTATAAAATTGCCATTATATTAAGGGTTTTTAAAGTTGCTGAAAAACCAAGCACAATTTTTTCTGTATCTCAACTCAGAAGTCTAGGGAGTAGGGAGTATTTAAGTAGCGATCGCTGGCAACCAGGATTTAAGAAAGACTATTTGACCTGAAATGATGAAATTTTGCTTTTCTTGATTTGTATTATTACTGATTAATATTGATTAATTTAACTTAACCAAATAGTGAGTTTCTTTTACAAGAAATTGCAAGTTTTGTATATAAGTGCCCAGAAAGAGTTAACCTCAAATTTGTAAGCCATTAATTTGTGCTTAACTTTACTTTAGATTTTGCAGACACTAACTATTAATTCTGCCTTGATTTAGTTGGAGATGACCTTAGTGTCCCTGCGTTAACACAATGAATACTTGGGGGTCAAGTTTTATGAGTAACAATAAAGTAGAAAACACCCGTAATGTGGCAATTGTTGGGCCTTATTCCAGTGGTAAAACTACACTACTAGAAAGTTTACTTTCTGTGACTGGCGCAATTACTCGTAAAGGAAATATCAAAAACAGTAATACTGTTGGGGATAGTTCAGCAGAAGCTCGCGATCGCTCTATGAGCGTGGAGGTTTCTGTTGCTAGTACTAACTACCAGGATATTCAACTTACTTTTATGGATTGTCCTGGTTCAATTGAATTTGCTCAAGAAACTTATAACACCTTAGTCGGAGCGGGTGCAGCAATAGTAGTTTGTGAACCAGTAATCGCTCGTGTTCTTACTCTTGCTCCTTTATTGAAATTCTTAGACGATTGGGAAATTCCCCATCTAGTCTTTATTAATAAGATGGATCGCGCTCAAGACAGCTATATGGATATTCTCCATGCTCTTAAAGAAGTTTCTAGTCGTCCCCTAGTTCCTCAACAATATCCCATTCGCCAAAAATATGATTGTATTGGCTATATTGATTTAATTAGCGAACAAGCCTATCAATATCATCGAGGAAGTCCAGCCGATCCAGTTCCTTTACCTCAAAGTTTGGCAGAAGAAGAAAAGTTTGCACGGACAGAAATGCTCGAAACTCTTGCTGACTTTGACGATCATCTCCTAGAAGAACTGATAGAAGAAATAGAACCCCCCCAAGAAGAAATACTCAAAGACTTAAAGCAAGAGCTTAGTGCCGATCTAATTGTTCCAGTGTTCTTTGGTATGGCAGAGCAAGATTACGGAGTACGTCCTCTTCTTGATGCTTTAGTAAAAGAAGCTCCAGCCCCCCATATTACGGCTAAACGTCGCGGATTAAATGTAGACATTGACGGTGATACTCTAGTACAAGTCCTGAAAACCTATTTTACCCCCCAAGGCGGACGGCTATCTCTAGCGAGGATCTGGCAGGGACAACTCACTGATGGCATGGTTTTAAATGGTGTTCGTGTAGGTGGGATTTATCGTTTAATGGGTCAACAACAAGAACCTCTTACTAGTGCTTCGGTAGGTGAAATTGTTGCCCTTGGCAGAATGGAAGGAGTGCAAACTGGAGATACTATAACTAGTTCCACAGCGAAGGCGGAAGAATTACCCAAAGCAGAGAAAATAGCTCCTGTCTATGCTTTGGCGATCGCTCCAGAAAATCGGCAAGATGAAGTTAAATTAAGCAGTGCCCTAACTAAATTACTCGAAGAAGACCCCTCTCTAAATTGGGAACAACACGGCGATACCCACGAAGTTATTCTTTGGGGACAAGGAGAAATTCATCTGCAAGTAGCCCTCGATCGTCTCCGTCGCAAGTATAACTTGCCCATGAATACTCATTTACCCCAAGTACCTTATAAAGAAACTATTCGCCAGACTTTTACTTCTCATGGTCGCTATAAACATCAAAGTGGCGGACATGGTGCATTTGGGGATGTTTATCTCGAAATTAAACCGCTATCGCGAGGGGAAGGTTTTCAATTCCATGAAACTATTGTCGGTGGTGTTGTACCAAAACAGTATATTCCTGGGGTAGAGATGGGAGTACGAGAATATTTACATCATGGTCCTTTAGGTTTTCCTGTAGTCGATGTAGATGTAACTCTTAAAGATGGTTCTCACCATTCTGTAGATAGTTCCGAACAAGCTTTTAAACAAGCTGCCCGTATTGCTATGACAGAAGGTATGCCCAAATGCCAACCAACTCTGTTAGAACCAATTCTTTCTATTACAGTATCTGCTCCTAGTGATTTCACTTCTAAAGTATTACAGCTGGTAACTGGTCGTCGAGGACAAATTCTTGGCTATGAGGCTGTTGCTGGTTGGAAAGGTTGGGATCGAGTTTCGGCATATCTACCTCAAGCAGAGATGCACAACTTTATTATTGAATTGCGATCGCTTACTTTAGGTGTAGGCTTCTTCCATTGGCAATACGCTCATCTGCAAGAAGTTCCCAACAAATTAGTAAATAGTGTAATCGCAGCTACATCCGCAAGTAATGGCAATGGAAAGGGTAATGGCAAGGGTTGATTAAGAGTTAGGATAACCTTGTGGGGGCGTTTCCTGAAACGCCCCTACTATATCTACGAAATTTATTGAACAAACCTTTTTATCTTTCCATAAGCCCAGTAGAATCCACCACTAGAACTTTCTTTCACATCGTCTACTACATAAAGCATTCCTTCTTCGCGGATACTTTTAGGAAAACGCATATTCCAATCAGGATTATAGCCATCAGAAACTACTCTGACTCTTAATTTACTTTTGTCTTTGACACATTGAACTAAGACCCCATCACCAATAGTATCGGTGGTTTCTAAATCAGCAGCAGTACAAGTTACTTTAGATTTTGCTAATTGTCTGTTAGTTCTAGAAGAGTTATTGGTAACTACCACTTCCCCTGGCTTGAGTAATCGCTTAATTTCTCCTGAAGTACGATAAAAATCTCCTTTAGCTGACAGGATAACTTCATCAACAACATAGGTTACTCCTTCTTCCCGAATGCTACGGGGAAACTGAACATTAAGATCGCGATTATAACCTTCAGAAATTACTTTAATACGCAGTTTTCCCGAGATTTTCTCACATTTTAAGACAACACCATCTCCAGTTTCAGTTATTCGCGGTAAATTGCTAGATGCGCCAACAGTCGAACCTCTTAATTGTAAATCTTCGCGATCGCGTTTTCGGGCTTGATAGGATTGATCGCGCATTTCTTTCCGCAAATTGAGATCGAAACGCTTTTTCTCTAAACTTTGGGCATAATAATCGAGTTGTTCGATTTCTTCGGCGATGGTAAAGTATTCGTTTAAAGCTTTTAGTTGTAGATTTTTAACTGTTTCTCGCAAAATTTTAGCTGCTTCGATATAATCACCTCGATCGGCAAGAGAAACTGCTTCGTCTTTAATTTTGGCAATTCTTAGCTGACTAGCGGTACGATTTACTTCTGCATCTGGTTCGATTTTTTGTGCTTCCTCAGATGATGTTACCTTAATTGGAAGAGTCAGACTATCATTTTGTTTTTGAATACTACCATCGACAATAGTTTCATAACTATAGGTAATTTTAGCAATTGTGCGATCGCCTTCTTCGGTAAAAGCAGGAAGAGAAAATTGTAAAGCTAGAGGTTTAGTTTCTACTCCATAAACATCCCCTAAAAAGATTTCTAAAACGTTATCCTTTAGTGTGGAACTATAGCTATTGAGTAATTCTACAACTTCTACTCCTTCAGTTAACTCTAATTGCACTTTGAGGTTTTGGGCCACCACAGAAACTAAACTTTCCATCTCTACTCTAAAAACATCGGCTGCATCTTCAGGAGATTGGATAAAGTAGAAATTACCTTTTCCTGCATCAGCCATGGCAATAAGTAAATCTTCATTAAAGTAATTGCCAAAACCCAGAGTTGTCGTAACGATTCCTGCTTCTGCTTTCTGTTGGGCTGTCTTAGTTAAAACTTGCGGATCTACAATACCGACATTAGCTTGTCCATCGGTTAATAAGAGTACTCGATTTAACTTCTCTTTGTCTTGTTGAGATTGCACATTGTCGCAACCCATCAACCAACCACCACTCAGATTAGTACATCCTCCCACACCAATTTTACCGATAGTATTTTTAATGCTGCTTTTATCTGTAACTAATTGGGATGGTAAAACAGTTTGTGCTTTGTCATCATAAATAACCACTGAAAGATAATCTTCAGGGGTGAGATATTCTACTAGTTGTTGGGCTGCTTTTTTGGCATTTCTTAAAGGATTTCCACCCATCGAACCAGATCGATCTAATACTAAGGCTAAATTTAAAGGAAGACGCTTAAAATCAGCAGAATCATCTGTCTTTTCATAGAAATTGAGAATGGCATCAACAGTAGAAGCCTGAGAAACTGCAATTGCCGATCGACTAAAGGAATAATTGACTTTCATAGTATTCTTGAACTAATTGTATCAATAAATAATCAATTTATTTCCTATTGCACCATAGAATTTTCTTAACTGATAATTTATTAGGTACGGGTACTTAAACAGGGTAAGCGCAAGAAAAAAAGAGCCATAATTATGTTAGGAGACGACCACACTGGCAAGCACTTTCATCATGTAGTTTGAGTTCATCGCCGCTAATCTGGACTTTTGACCAATACTGCGTGGCGATGAGGTTTCCTGATTCAAGGCACTGATAGCCAGTCGCCGCAGGAGGGTGAAATTTTCAGGAGCGTGACCTCGGTGAATGCGGGAGTCGTCTTCACCGAAGGTCACATCCAGAACCCAATGAAGTTGATTTTCAATGCCCCAATGACATCGAATCGCTCGACCAAGGCGTTGTGCATTACAAGGCAGGGAAGTCAAGAAAAACTGGGTTTCTTCAGTTACCTTCTTCCAGAGATAGCGTCGGCGATAGACCATCACCACCGATTGCAATCCAGCCCACTGTGACTGCTTATATAACCCGCACAGCTGACTCACAGGCATGACCCAAACCTTACGCATCTCCCGTCGATGATGGCCTGCTTCAACCCGCTGGTCATAGTCAAATTCAAGCCCCTCGAAGTTGGTCTCGATAGCCTGCTCAAAGGTCTCTTTAACCTGCTGATAGAGAGTAGGATGATTTGCTTTGAGGCACAGAACATAGTTGGCTCCTTGGGAGATAATCTGAGTGGCAATCTTAGTTTGCGTGCCCATGGCATCAATGGTGATAATACAGCCACTCAGATCGAGCAATTCGAGTAACGCTGGAATCGCCTCGCTCTCATTGCTCTTACTGTCTACCTTCATCTGCCCCAGCATCAAACGATGGGTGCTGGCCCAAGCACTCACCACATGTAAGGCGGATTGATTCGAGGCTCGGTCATAAGAGCCGCGCATGGTTTTACCATCAATCGGAATCACTTGCCCCCCAGTGTCTTTGACTATCTCCTTGACCCACCGCTGGAAGCACCGCTGTAAGGCATCGGGTTCAATTTGGGCAAAGACACGACGATAGCAATCCGCGTGGGGAATTCCCCATGGTAGCTCGAGAAATGTCTCCAGCCATTGAGCATGCCCTTCGGCATACAGTTCAATGTCGTCCCATCCTCTGGCTCCGCCAATGGTGGCTAAGATGGCAATCATGACCACACTCAAGAAGGGGTGAAGCCGACCTTTTGCACCCCGAGGATCGTCTAAATCTTCAAAGTATGATAGCCATTTTGATTGAATCTCTTGAGCCTCAACTGCTGGAGCAGTAGGACGAGTAGTACTTTGAGTGGTGGTTGAAACAGATGCAAACCCTTTAGACATGGCATTGAAGAGGAAAATAACGTTTTCTTCCCATACCATATCAGGGTCAAGTTTTTCTTGCGCTTACCCTGCCTGTATTAGAGGAAGTAATTCGTGTCTTATAGAGATTGGCAACTACGAATACAAGATATTCTTAAGGCAATTGATAGCATTCAAAAACGTACAGAAGGAATGTCTTTTGAAAAATTTGTAGAAAATGAAACTGTAATCAAAGCAGTTCTTTATGACTTTATTGTAATTGGCGAAGCAGCTAGCAATATTCCTACTGAAGTTAAAGCTAATAATTCTGATATTCCTTGGCGACAAATGAGTGCTATGAGAAATATTGTAGCTCATGAATATTTTCAAGTTAGTTTGAAGATTACTTTAGAATTTTGCCCTGATGAATTAGATTGCTAGATTATATCAATAAACACTAGAAAAATGCGGGATGTAGACATGAGTTATGTTCGGGAACTTCGATCGCTAGTTGGGCATCGTCCTCTGATTATTGCTAGTGCTGGTG
>JBFRWE010000118.1:0-8101 GCA_051439345.1 Xenococcaceae cyanobacterium | reverse complement strand
TTTAAAGAAGTTTTAGACTAATTGGTTATGGTTGGTTATTCTAAATCGTCCTATCTCAGATTATTCCGCAGTGGTGAAGCTTTACCTCCGATCGGTATATGGACAACTCTAGGAGGACTTTTTCTTTCTGCAACAGTAGGAGTAGCAGTGATTCTTGCTTCTGTTATCAAATATCCCGTTACTGTCAAATCTCAGGGGACTGTCCGACCTACTGGAGAATTAAGTATTGTGCAAGCAGCGACGGCAGGAAAAATTAAGAGTATTGAGGTCAAAGAAAATCAAAAAGTTCGACAGGGAGAGACGATCGCTTATTTAGATAATTCCCAACTTCAAAGTCAAAAAAATCAAATTGAAGGCAATATTCAACAGGCTGAAAGACAATTAGCTAAAATTACTGCTCAAATAAGCAATATTGACGCTCAAATTAAGGCTGAGTCTCAAGTGATGACTCGTACCATCGCTTCTGCCCAAGCTTCTCTGCGTCTCAGTCTTAAAGAATATCAGGAACAGCAAACTATAACCCAGGCCGAAGTCCAAGAAGTGAAAGCTGCTCTCGAACTAGCTAAGGAAGAAAAGAAACGTTATCAGCAGTTAGCCCAAACTGGGGCAGTTACAGAAATCCAAATCAAGGAAAAAGAAGAAGCTTTTAAAGCTGCTCGAGCCAGATTAAAAAGAGCAGAAGGAAAACTAAATCCCAGTAATGCTGCGATCGAAATGGCTAGAGAGCAAATTGCCCTAGCAAAGGCTCAGGGGGCGTCAACACAGGCCTCTCTTAGGAAAGAACGAGATAATTTGCTCGAGAAACAAGTAGAGATAGAGAATCAATTTAATAACGATCGTTACAAACTAGAACAAATAAACATAGAACTTAGCAAAACAAAGATTTTAGCCCCCAATTCTGGTACACTTTTTCAACTTAAATTGCGTAATTATGGTCAAATTGTCCAACCTGGAAATCTCATAGCTCAAATTGCCACCGAGCGAACTACTCTAGTAATCAAAGCTCGAGTTCCTGCTCAAAACATTGCCAAAGTTCAACGCTGTCAAGCGACAGCAGTAAATAACTGTACTCAAGGAAAAGTTCAGCTAAGAATTGCTGCTTACCCCTATCCCGATTACGGTACGCTCAGAGGTGCCCTCAGAGAGATATCTCCCGATACAATCGGCGGAGCTATGTCACAGGCGTTCGCCCGAGAAACTAGTAATACTAACGAAATAAAACTTAATACTTACTCTCAAACTCCTTATTATGAAGTCACCATTGAACCAGAAAAATCTTATTTGCTCAAAAATGATCGGCAATATCCTCTTCAACTGGGAATGCAAGTCACTGCCAACATTATTTCCCAAAAAGAGACTGTTCTTCAGTTCCTGCTCCGTAGGGCAAGATTGGTGACTGATTTGTAGTTTGAACTTTTACTTCAGACCAATTTATGTTTTTTTATAGGGCAGGTTCTACCGCCATGGTTGCGCTCTGGCAGAAGTCCCTACGGAGGTCTAAAATGATTCGAATTTTATTAGCAGATGACCAGAACTTCATTAGCAGAGAGTTGTATACTTATCTTGAACCTGCAAAGGATCTAGAGATAGTCGGTAGTGCCAAATATGACTTGACAGTAATCGAACAGATCGAATTAATGCATCCTGATATAGTACTTGTTGACATTGAAATGTCGAGTATAGATGGATTATCTACCACAAGACTTGTTAGTCAGCATTTTGCCAACAGTAAAGTTTTAATTCTTAGTAATCATGCTAATGAAGAATACATAAAAGAGGCACTACAAGCAGGAGCTAAAGGCTATATACTCAAAAATACTTCCGCAGAAGAATTAGCGGATGCTATCCGTTTAGTTCATAAAGGTTACATTCTGGTTGTACCAGGACTGCTAGAAAAATTATTTACTAAAGCTCCAACTACAAAATATGTTTCAAATGAGCTAACTCAGTTAAGAGACAAATTTAACTACTATTTAACAGAGTTAGAACAAGCTTTCAAACTAAAGGATAAAGTCGCTAATAGCCAAATAGTTCATGTTAAACAAGAATTAGGAGCGATAGAAAAAAATCTTCACCATGAATTGACTATACAGATCGATCGCGTAAAAGAAGAAATACATCAACACTTAATGAATTTTGAGCGAGATTTATTAAGTCAAATGGAAGAGGAGCTTAATACTTTCATAAAAAGTATGGGCGAGTCAGGATTCCTCATCGAATTAGCTGAAAAGCATCAATGGCTGGAAAGTCAATTACTTAGAACTAAAGCTTCTTTGGAAAGATTTGAAAAATTTGTTTATCGGATGTTTATTTATCTAGTTATTCCTTTTAGCGCAGGGACTATCGGTCTGTTTTTCTGGATAAGTTTCCATTAACTGAGCAAAGGGCAGCAAAAATTCTAGATGTTTGCCCGATTGAAGACGTAACTTATCTAGAGAACCTTGAATTTGTAATTTGCCTTCTTCAAGAAAGATAATCCAATCAGCTCGGTTGATTACGGTGGGACGGTGACTAATTAGAATAGTAGTTTTGTTATGGCGATAACGCAAGAGTCGGTTTAGTAATCGAAATTCGCTGCCAGGATCTAGTCCAGAAGTCGATTCATCTAAAATCAGGACTGGTGGTTCGGTGACAATTGCTCTAGCGATCGCTAATCGTTGTCTTTGTCCTCCTGAAATATTGGCACCAAATTCACCTAAAATCGTTTGGTATTTGTTGGGTAATTCGCTAATAAATATATCAGCTTCGGCAATCTGACAAGCTCTGACAATTTTTTCAAAGGTTACTTGTGGGTAGCCCAAACAAAAATTTTCTAGAATAGAGCGATTCCAAAAATGTGCTTCTTGAGGGACTAAAGCTACTTGCTTTCGCAAGTCCTCGAGAGACAAATCTTGCAAATTGTAGATACCAAAGCGAATATTACCAGAGTTGAGAGGATACAAACCAGCTATTAGTTTGGCTAAAGAACTCTTTCCACAACCCGAAGGACCGATGAGGGCAGTTACTTGACCTCCTGGAACAGTTAAATTTAAGTCTTCTAGTAAATTAACTCTACCTGGATAGTAAAAGTTAAGGTCGCAACAGACAATATCAGCCTGAGGGGAAAGATTAACCAAGGGTTTTTGAGAGTCATTTTCTATTTCATCAGGAAAGTCGATTACTTCGGTAAGTCGCTGGACTGCTGTCTGGGCACGAAACCATTCCTCAATAAAGCTAATAGAAGTTTTGATTAGACTGGTAAAATTACCATTCATCGTACTAAAGGCAAGCAGTTGACCAATAGTCAATTTGTTATCGATTACCAACTTGCTACCGAACCAGAGCAATATAATGCTACCGCTAACGGAAACAAACTCTGAAAAAGTAGAATTCAGGATGTCAATCTGAATAGTACGAAAAGTAATACTGGCAAGCTGATTAAAGCGACTTTGCAATTCATCCCAAAATTGGTTAGCGGCGGTTGTCGTTTTTAAGGTTAAAGCTCCCTTAAAGATTTCTACTAGCACACCCTGATTTTCTGCGTCCAAGACTAATAAATTAAAGATCTTTCTGCGGAGAGTAGTCATAAACAACAGTGTTGAGGTAGACATCAGCACAGAAATCAAGATGGCCACGATGGTAAGTCTCTCGCTATAGAACAACATAAGACAGATTGAAACTACAGCAATAAAGAACTTGCTAGGCAAAGCGACTACTATCTGCGAAATTAATTGATTGATTTGTTGAATGTCTTGCAGACGACTGACAATTTCGCCACTGCGTCGAGCTTCATAGTAACTTAAAGGTAAATGCAAGATTTTTTTGCCAAAGTCTAAGACCAGCCCTAATTCCAAACGTTGGGCAAAATGCGCGATCAAATTACGTTGCACTAGTTTTAGCCCGCTGCTAATCCCCTGCATTAAAACTACGGCGAGTACTACGGAGGTCAGTAATTGGCTATCTCCTCGAATCAGTACGTCGTCCGTTAAAAACTGAATTAAAAAAGGAAAAGTCAAGGAGAGCACACCCACAACCAAGGCACAAAGGGTTACTTCTGAAAGTAATGCGCGGTAAGGTATTACCCGCTTCACAAAACGCCTTAAGCCACTTGCTGAATCTTCTGGCTCTTCCAATATACGAAGGGGGTCCGGTTCTATTATTAGCGTCACCCAATCTTTCCATCCCTCTACTATTTCATCTTCAGAAAGAAAGCGAATACCGATTGCCGGATCGGCAATAATATATTTCCGACGTCTTTGTCCATATAAAACTACCCAGTGATGACCTTGCCAATGAATGATTATAGGTAAAGGTAGCTCTTGTAATTTGAGTAAATATTCTGGTGAAACTTTTAGCCCTCGAGCTTTGAAACCTAAGAATTCTGCTCCTTGTTTTAAACCTAACAAGGTAGTACCTCTAGAGCCAGTACCGACAGCATCGCGAATTCGGTTAAGAGCAAAAGTATGTCCATAATACTTAGCAATCGAAGCGACGCAAGCTGCCCCACAGTCTTCTTCATTATGTTGTAAAACGACTGGATATTTCATCTATTTCTTAAACGAATATTAGCGGTGGGAAGATGTTAATTATTTTTTATAAAGTGAGCGTCCAAAGAATTTTCTTTGTCAGGTCTGGAAAAAAGTAACTTAGTTTCTTAAGAGTTAGACAAAATTTTGAGGAATAAAAAAAGATTTGTACTAACAATAATTATTATTTAAGGTTTTTAGCTTTTGTTTTATTTTTGGTCTTGTACACAAACATATACATACAAATCTACCTAGGTATAGTACCTAGGTAGACTGCTACCTTAGTTTTGCTACTACAATAATTCAGCAAAACTGCATTATCAGCTTACAACCAAGATATTAATCATCGTACTTAATATTAGTAATAGTCATAGTAACGTCTGTCATAGTAACGTCTTCTACGGCCATAGCGACGTCTTCTACGACCATAGCGACCGCCAGAAATTTTTTCCATTTCAGCATCTGATAGTTTAATAGCTTGAACTGACTCATGTTCTTGGGTATTTTTGTTGCCTAACATAAATGACCTCTCTAATCAAAAAAGCAACAAAACAGAATAGTTTGTAATTCCAGTTTTTTTAAAATAGCAATTCTCATCATGGTGAGGTACAACTTTTAACCATATCTTAATGACATAAAAATTCTAACAATAATTTAAATTATACTTTTAATTTTTATTATTATACACACCCTATTGTCAGCAAATTTTATAATTTTTTAATGCTAATAATTTGCTTTAATTTTAGGAAAATTAAAGCAAATTCGTGGCACAAACTATTTATTTAAATTATAAATATTACTTTCAGGACAATTACTCTAACGAGTGCCAATCTCAATTTCTGTCCGAACAAAACCAGCCAATAATAACCTTGCTCACGAAAATTATAGATATTAATCTATCAAGATAGTTTGAAACAATAGCTAATCTCAAAAAGTATTCCCCAAAAACTAAAGTTACACAAATCTGGTCATCATTTCAAAGTCAACAGGTTACTATTTTCTGTAGCTCAAAAACTTTTCTGAAAACTGAAATTATTTTTTAACTGCTAATCTTCATAAATCGTTAGCTCTTTTGGCTGCGATTGTCGTTTAATCTCAACAGTAATTCCATAAGCTTTTTCCTGTAATAAATCTTTGATATAGTCATACTGAGCAATTTTGGCGTTCTTTTTACTAGAGAAAGGACCAAAGTAATAGGTACAGGAAGGAATAGTAGTTTTAATTTCCAACCACCAAGACAATCTTAATATCTTGCTTAATATCTTGAAAAAATAAATCTTAATAGGATTTGTTTCTTCTGATTTTAATAAGTTAATCATTATTACTATAGAGTTAGTTACTATTCAAGGTTTGCTTTCAAGTTAAAAAAAAGTTTGAGTAAACTAGTAGAACTAGTACTTTATCCAGATAGATTTGAAGGATAAGTATTAACACCTCAATTACAAGAAAGTATGTTGAGAAAGTTACCTGCGTTGTAGCGACTGTCAAGGATGGGGATGTCGAGGAAATCTCAACATCCTTCTCTGTCATCAAATCTTCTCCCTTATCTTCTCTATCTTATCTCAATCCATCATCTCAAAATTGATAAACTACTAGCATGGTTGGTTGAGTAGATAGGTTAGATCTTAAAAGACTAGAAGCAAAACGTGGTAATACTATCAACTGGTTAACTTACCAAGGAAGAGCGGATGATATCTCTTTTGTATCTAAAGAAGGGGAAAAGGTTTATGGTTAAAAGCAAAAAAACTTTCGGGCGGTCAACAGTCTGAGGAAACCTCAAACTTACGTCCTCAAGAAATATGCTTTTCCACTTTTCCTTGCCCCTTTTCCCTAACTTCACCAACAAAGTTGAATTATTAGACGAAAAGTGTAAGTAGGGGATAGCTTTTTAAATTAGACTGAATAGCCTAGTCTACCTAGTGCAGAATCAGGAAACATTTTGTGTAATAAGTCGAGTTAATAACTCTAATTTTCTTTTTGTTATTTCACAACTTCTCTTCTGCTTTTGCACTAGATATACCTCGACGACCATAGAAATAGCCAACTTCTTTTTTATAATAGCCGTATTTAACTCCTCCATAGCGATAGCCACCGCCAGAAACTTTTTCCATTTCGGCATCTGATAGTTTGATAGCTCGAACTAACTTATGCTCTTGAGCATTCTTATTGAATGACATAGATAACCTCACTGATTTTTTAAACAACAAAAAAGAATATCTCGTAATCTCAGATTTTTTAGACAGGTATTGATTTGATTAGCCAATCAAACCTATCTAACAAACACTAAATAGTATTAGCTATTAAGCACTTACTAGCTAATACAATAAAGATTATTGATGCCTTCTATCTTCCACAATGTTGTTTAAAGCATCAGATTATTGCTCTAAAAAGTTGGTATAGTGGTCGAATTAAACTTGAATCGCTTTTTTTATGGTGGTTTGAAAATTCGCATCGAATAAACAAGTAGATTCGTCTAAAATGGATGCTAGTTGTTTAATGACAATTGTTCTAGCGATCGCTAATCGTTGTCTCTGTCTAGGTAAAATTAATCAATAATAATACCAAATCCGCTATCTTGTCTCATCGTAATAAAGAATATCAATGTTAATAATGTCGATAATCACCATCTCTAAGCTCACTACACCCAGATTACTTCTCACGAGATGGTGATACCAATTCACAAAATGAACGCTATAAATGAGACGGGGAAAACCTCTCTTTGAGAAGATTTATTCTTAGCAAACTTAAAGTGAATTGGTATCATTACCAAAACCTTGATAGGCAATTTCTGCCAACATTACTTTTTCTAAATCAGTATGCAGTCCTTGGTAAATTTCCTCTTGCTGCCTGCGTTGTTCTGCTGCCCATTCTTCTAATAAAATATCTAAGGCTTTATTATAAAGACGACTGCGATTAGGAGGAAAGCTTTGTTTGCGGTTATAGACTAAACAGAGAAAGGTTAGTAGTAATGGTGTTTGGGCTAACTCTTTAGCTGCTTTATTATTTTCTTGATTGAGAGTCTCCCAGCATTTTTCGGCGGTTTTAGTTTGTTTATCCAACTCTGAACTAAACCAATTAGTAATAAACTGCTTAATCTGCTTATCATCAAAATCAGCTAATTCAATAACTTGAAAGTCATGTTTTAAGTTACTACGATAGGCAGCAATACGACAGGAGGCAATAAAGCGATTTTGTTTGTAGCTAGTAACCAAATTATCGATCGCATCCATAACAGCATTGGTAAAGTCTTTAGGGACTTCATCCAAGCCATCAAGTAATACTAAAAGCTTACCTTGTTCTAAAAGTTTGGTAGCAAATTTTTTGGATGGAGGAAAACCAAAATGTTTGAATTCTTCAGCGATCGCACTAACAAGATCAATAGTACTAGTATTAAATTGTTTTAACTCTAGCATTACTGGAATGCAATTATGGTTAAGTTTTCCCTTATCTTCTTTTAAAGCTTCCAGTCCCACCCGTCGCAGAAAAGTTGATTTTCCTGCCCCTAAAAAAAATCTAGGTAAATCTGGGCAGCCTTCTCTGAAAGTATTGATTTCTCGTCAAGGTTATCGCCCGCAGGCGGGCGGATTTTACACCTG
>JBFRWE010000117.1:0-21033 GCA_051439345.1 Xenococcaceae cyanobacterium | reverse complement strand
TCAATACCTGTTTCAAAAATCCTTACGCCACCACCTTCTGCTACAGTTTGTCTTAAAGCTTCTGGATTAGTTACAGCAACTCCTGCTAAATAATCTATTCCCAGATCGGCTAAATCGGGCAACCAAGGAACAGTAGGACCCATTAAGACTAATTTAGCATTTTGAGCTAACTCTACCAAACGAGGAAAGGTTTTATTGGGAATGGAAGTAGCAGTAAGAAATACCCAATCAGCTTCAGGTAAGATATATTCTGAAGCAGGATCGGGCAAATCCTGGGAACTGGGTTTACGTTCAATTACTGTCATAGATACTTCTTGTTCGTAGCGAGATAACCCAGGATAACGACCAATTACTGCCACTTTTTGACCGCGAATTAAAGGTAAGAAATACTCAAAAACAGCCAAATTAGCCGATCCTTGGAGAGATATCGGTTTAGCTTTAGCTGCTAAAGGAGAAGCAGCATTAATCGCAGCATTAATAACTGCCATACCCACTGTAGCTTGATAACTATCCCAAGAACGAATCCAAGGTGCTAATTCGCTAATCGATCGATTAACTAAAGTTCCCGACCAAGGTAGAGTACGAGTAGGAATAGCTGGACTCATGCATAAACCGATTCCTTCGGCATTACATAGTGTCCATGTCAAACCAATGATAATTTCTCTGACTTTGGTTTCCGTTTGACTAGAATCTAATAAAAGATCATATATTTCTCTGGGATTAATCATTATTAGACCTAGCTTGAAAATAGAAGTCAGAAGTTAATTAGGGACGTTCCAGGGAGTGTCTGTACAGGGGTTAAAGGTAGTAATCTAGTTCAACTTCGATCATACAGTCAGAAGTAGGTTTGGCTACACAGGTTAGGATATATCCTTCTTCAATTTGTCGATCGCTTAAAAACATCTGTTCTGATTGATCTACTGTGCCAGAGACAATCTTGCCTTGACAAGTAGCACAAGCACCGACAACGCATTCAAAAGGAACTTTAATACCTTGTTCGGCAGCTTCAGAAAGAATATACTCATCATCGGGAACGGCGATCGTTTGTTGAAAATTTTGGTTGTAATTAATTAACGTGACATCGTAAGTAGTCATGGTTTACTTTTAATAATCAAGTTACATTGTAAAGTTTAGATTTCAACTAGCTACCCGTAGCTAAATTAGCAACTACAGACCCACCAACTTCGTCATTAGGATCGAGTTCTTGAAGTTTTGCCAATACTTTTAAAGCATCATCTCGTTTATCTTGTCTTAGATAGATAAAAGCAAGAGCTTTAAGACTATAAAGATAAAAGCGTTTTGCACCCGATGGTTTTGACCAATCTGTAGATTGAGAATTTAAGTCTTGCCAATTTTTACTAAAATTACCTTGACTAGCAGCAAGTTCTAAACCTTGATAGACAGCTTGTTCAGCTTCACCCATACGATTTTGATAAGCATAAAACTTATAGAGGGCTAAATAAATTGATAATTGTTGATTATCTAGTTCATAAGCCTGTTTTAGTAAAGCTTCTGCTTGTGCAGGATTGTCATAGGATTTAGCAGCTTTTTGCAACAAAGCATTGAGATCGTCAGGGAGATTAATATCAAATAAAACTCCATCTGAGTGACGAAGAGTTACGGAGGTCATAAGTAGGTAGGCTTAATTACGTTTAACATCGAAGAAAGCAGAGGAGCGGAGGAAGAAATACAACAAAGGTTTGCCTCTAACTGTTAAAATCCTGCAAATCCTGTGGCTGCCAGATAAATATCATTCCAAGCAGGCTGTCTGTAGTCTTCATTAAAAGCTCGATCGACGTATCTAACTACTTGGGGAAGTTCTTCAACGCTGATTTCTCCTTGGAGAAATAAATTTAATTTATCTTCCCAACCTTCTGGATAATCCCTGATAATTGGGTGTTTAATCGTAATTGATTGGTATTCTCCTTCGTCAGGATCGATAATGAGATCGAGGCTAAGAACTCCTAAAGGACGAATAAAAATTCCTGTACCCGCAATTGCAAAATCTGCATCTAGCCCATTTTGTTGCATTACAACTACAAAATGTCCACCTCTGGGAATTTGATAGGGTAATTTACTTAGGTTATAAACGGGTTTTACTTCAACGTTATAACCTCTAGTCAAACCTGCTTCTAAGGTAATATCTTCGTATTCTTGATCGGGATGAGGCAGATAGATCGTAAACTGATGTACATCTAACCAAGGATTATAGACAGTTTCATCTGTTTCTCCTTTCCATTGATTATATTGTTGGCGCATCTCTTTACCAACATGACTCTCTTGGTTGCAGATATTGATCAGAGAGATGTTGAGAACGCACTGTTTAAATTTGTTAATTGCTCCTAAAACTTGCATAATGGTTAGTGGTTAGTAGTTCGTTGTCAATTATTCCTTGTCCATTGTCAATTTTTTAATCTTCATCCAAAGCAGGAAAAGACTCTTCAATTTCCCCTAGAACGCTTTTATGGGCGATAAACCAACTGCGTGTTTCTGGAGTTAATTGCTCCCAAACCAAGTCAGGAGAGACGTGAGGAGATTCATACTGATATTTTTTGCCGATCGATCGCAAATTTTCAGCAACCCTTCTCGGAATACCAAAATTCATCCAGTTAACCTCGACTATTTTCCCCGATACACCACCACTAGGATCGTAAACTAGCTGCGCTACTCGAACTAGATCGGCAAAATGGGTAGGTCTTAGTCCAGTTACCTGTCGAATTTCTTCGATTCGTTGCTTATTCTGTTGTATGTTCATAATGGTTTTTTCCTTTGTGATGTGTCATTCGTTTTTTTTACTAATGACCAATGGGATTTAGGGCAAATAGCCCTTCCCCCCTACGAATTAACTGCTGTATAGTTTTTAACTCGTTTGCCTGTTCCCACACCTAAAATCTTGGCCAACCATGGTGGTGGAGAAGTAGCGATCGCTTTTTGTAAATCTGCTAGTATTTCTCTGATATTGCCACCTTGTTCTATTTTCATGGGATAGATATAAGCCTGGATGACTTTAGCTGCTGCGGGACCACCAATGGAAGCGATGTAAAGAACAGGACAATCTTTAATTAAATTAACGCGAAATCCATTTTTGTCTTCAGCCAAATCTGCTTCTATTGCTGAGCGAACATCGATTAATCTAATTTCATCTACCGATAGTTGATAAATTAGGTAACGATGACAAGAACCGAAATGTCCATCTAATTGTTCTCCAGTGTTGGAAGCTACAGCAATTCTAATGGAGTTGGGCATATCTCCTTCTTCGTAGGGTTCAATAGGTAAGGGTTCTTCGCAATAGCCAGTTTCACCCCACAAAATTTTTACTGCTTCTTTAAAAGCTGATATGTCGCTATTATCGGCATCTTCCCCTTCCCATTCACTGTCAACTTCGTAAATGTTGCCAAAAGACCTTTTTAATTGAGTAACTGTAATTTTACTCAGGGCTTCTTCAGTAAGCTCATCGTCCAGATTAACTTGTAAAGCCTCAATTAAATCTCTAACTGATACATCGGGTAATGCTTTTGCTGCTAAAGCAATTCTCAAGGCTACCTCGTTAGAAATGGGTTGGGTCGTCATTAGTGTTACTCCTGAATTTGATTTGTTGTGGTTAATGGTTAATAATTAATTAATTGTTAGTTTTCATTGATGTTTACTGAAGAACGAATAACAAATAAAAAATTACTTTTGCTAGAAATGTAATTTATTAAGAAACTACTCAGTCTGCTATTGCTGTTTGTTTTGACTGTAGTTGGTTTATGCAGGAACATCGGGTTTATTCTCAAACTTCCGCTGTCCTTTGTGGTTGGCTATTGGCTATTTTTCTCCTTCTACTCAACTTATATCAGACTGCTTGAAAAATAAGGATTTGAGGCGTTTGCATTAATATGATTAGACCTGTACTCGAAATCTACAGCCTTTTATTTGAGAGTGGCGCAGAATTAACTTTGGATCGAGGTACGAGTATTTTTTTGAGGTAGTACGGATAAACTAAATACTACTTGACACTAAGAACGATCGCCTCTCAAACATAGACAGGTTAAGAGCGATCGCCGATTTAATCTGATTATTTTTGCCTTGTTATTGCTGTACTCAAACTAGTCTTAGTCGATCGACTTTTTACACAAGCAATTATTAGTTCTATTGATAGATAGAATACGATCTAACTAAGTAACTATGATAATGGGAAATAAAGCTATGGTTACAACTCCAGCTAAATCTATAACTCTGCAAGAGTTTTTAGCACGACCAGAAACTAAACCCGCTAGTGAATATATCGACGGGAAAATTATTCAAAAACCAATGCCGAAAGGAAAACACAGTACAATTCAGACTGAATTATCTACTGCCATCAATCTTGCTCTTAAACCTCAGAAAACGGCTCGGGCTTTTTCTGAATTAAGATGTACGTTTGGTGGACGCTCTACTGTACCCGACGTAACTGTATTTACTTGGGACAGGATTCCTCGCGACGATAATGGTGAAATAGCAGATTCGTTTCAAGTTGCACCAGACTGGACGATTGAAATTTTATCTCCTGACCAAAGCCAAACTAGAGTGACAAAAAATATTCTCCATTGTTTAGACCATGGCACAAAATTAGGATGGTTAATCGATCCTCAAGAACAGTCTGTCTTGGTTTATTTTCGAGCGCAACAGCCTACATTTTTTGAAGCAGAAAGTGATGTTTTACCCGTACCCGATTTTGCTCAAGCTTTTCAGTTAACTTTAGGGAAGTTATTTGGTTGGTTATTGGAGTGAAGAGCGAGCTTTTTACACAACGCTTGGCAATCGCGATTGATTCATCAAAAACAAAGTATACCTTTAGGTTTATATCTCTACCTAGAGTTTCTTAAAGTATCTGGCAATAGGTAACAGCCCAAAGCCCGCCTTTTCATAAGTGTGACGTGCTGGAGCATGACCAGGATCGCCTCCAGTATCAACCATAGCAATAGACATTCCAGCTTCTTTCATCCAATCCAGAGCAAATTTTATCAGAGTGCTACCAATACCGCGACCTTGAAAATCTGGATCGACAGCGATCATGTAGATTTCACCCATGCTATCCTCTGAGTGTAGTTTGACAGCGACAAAGCCCACAGTAGAACTTGCATCGATCGCAACCCATACATATACATTTGTGTCTTCCGCAGCGCAGACATCCTCTACAGCTTTTTGCTGGCTTACACGCCAACTATCGGGATAGAACGCCTGGTACACATCACCATCCATCGCCTTCTGAATCGAATCAAAGACAGGAGTCCATGCCCGAAGCGAAAGACGGATAACAGCATCAAGGTGGCAGGAGTTGTATGGTTCGATTTGCATGGGGAAATGAATGCTAGTGGTATAACAAGTGTGAATTGATGGTTAAATCTTCGTTCCTCTGAACTCCGAACTCCGAATTCTGAACTTTTTTAGCATCCATCAAAACAAAATTGGCAGACTACTAGAATATTCCCGAGAATTGCGAGGAATTAAGCAGCATAACGATCGAGTTGAACTACCAAAGATCCCCTCTGACTCTTACAGATAAGTTCAAATACATTATAGAAACAAAAGCAATTGCACCACCGCTTTATTGAGACATCTGACCCAGTATTTTTGAGAATGCGCCTGTGGCATTCCAGGTATACTCTTCCATGTCTTTTGGCCACGGGAAGGTCTTTGCTTTCGCCTCAGTGGCAGTTACCAATTTAAAGGTGCCTTGACTTATTGCTTGGTAAAGTGCAACAAAGTCACCGACTTTGAGATTATTCTTGATAAAACTTTGCCGTAGTAGTTCGATGGTATACATCATGTTGTGCGCTTCAAAATTTCTAGGTTCAAAAATCGGTTCAAATACAAGAAACTGAATATCACTGTGTTTGAGTTTGTGGATGTTCTCTGGACTGATTCCCACTGTTGAGGCTAGAGGATCGCCAGTAATGAATACCATGATGTACTTTGGTCCCTTAACCCATGATTGATAACCGTTTCCAAAGGCAAACACATTAATTAGTTGATGAGACAGTTGTTCCCAGCGTTCTTCCCAGTGCCGACGTCCCTTGAAATTCAAAAAGAAAGTATGGCTAAGAATAAACTTTTTTTTGGCAGCACGCAATCCCCGGCCTAATAGGATTGTGCCATGACTATCCGCAGAAAAATTGATAACTTGCTTGTGGTTAATGCCATACAAAATGAGCCGTGCGCAATTATCAATTACGGGACTCCCTGAGAGACCCAGACGATGAATCGCTGCATCTATCCAATCCAATAAGGGATTAATTTTAGTAAAGATTGGGTTCTGTTTGAGATAGGAGCCATTATTGAGATTGGCAATGCCTGTGAGTAACCGTTCTGCATATCGACGGCTTCGTTTTGAGGAGGTTGCTTTTGTTTGACCTAAGCCAGGAATAAAAATGGTATATAATTCCTGTTCATCCCCTGGCGGATAATAGACAATATTTTTTTCAATGAATCCGAATGGGTCTGGAGCGACCATGACCAGATCGTCAAAATCAAACACTTGCTCAGTTCCAGGATTTTGAAATTGCCCATCGAAGGTTTTGTCAGGGAACAGCACTTCCAAGGGGCGACGCCACCAGCTAGAGTGGATAGGGTATTCTTTTTCTGGTTCTGTTTCTCGGCTGTCCATAGTATATTCCCTATTTTTACCTCTGCGATCGCCAATCTAAGTTGATGATTTTTGCTGGATTATTACCCTACTCAAACTAGTCTTAGTCGATCGACTTGATACAGACACTAGCAATTATTAAGCATATTAGAGAATGCTTCGCGATCACTCCCATCTTTTTTACAAAAAGTAACAAGAATATTACTCTTTATATTTACTGGTGTTTCCGCAGCAGCCAGACGTTCTCTTTTGCCGTACATTTTCCTTTCAATCCACCAACAACCTCAGCACTTACAAGAAGAGACAAATCATAACTATCGCTATAGTGTCGATTTACTTCTTCGTTGCTAACTGAAAACGGAGGTCCTTCCATCAGGTTTTGGTCGTATTCATAGGTAACTAACAACTGCGGTGCTTTACCCGTAATCTCCGTTAAGTGCGCTGTATATCGATTACGCATTTCTTCTGGCAGGGCTACCAAAGCTGCTCTGTCATAGATTGTATCTACTGAACCGAGGATTTTGCTAGATACATCAAGAATATTACCGACAAAGATGTCGATATCTTTTGCACTATACAGGCTTGTTTTTCCAACTCTTGATATTTTTGGCTCGACACCAAGCTCATCGAATAGCTGCTCGACGGCCATTTCGACCAATTCAGCACCAGTAACGCGATAGCCCTCAGAAAGCAGCCAAGCGATATCGAGAGTTTTGCCACATAATGGCATAAATACACGGCTGCCTTTCAATAGAGAAAGCTCTCCAAAATATTTCACCAGCACTGGGTTAGCTTCATTTTTGTGGAAACCAATGTCATTTTTTTCCCACTTCTGAAGCCAAAAACTTGAATCCACAGTTACTCCTTCAAAAGTTTACGGCCTATAACTATTTATTATGGGTCAACTTTCTAGATATACACCGTGTATCGAATAAATTAAAGAAATTTGCCCTATATTAATGTTGTTTATTTTACAACTTGGAGCTAATAACAATTTTTTCAAAAATCAATCGATCGCGTTTTCAAGATAGATAGGTTAAGAGTCATTCCCGATCTAAGTTGATAATTTTGATTTATTATTTTGGAGTGGGGCAAAATCTTATTAATTAACTGTAACCCGCATGAGTAAGGTAGAAATGCTTCAAGAAATCTCACCGAGAATTATGTTGCTCCCCGACAATAATTCTTCAGTGCATGGGACGGTTAGACCAATCTTGCTTAGTGAGAGAATACAAATCACACATCTCATTATGGTAAGTTATTTGCCCTGAATAGGTCATGCCTATTTTCATGAGAAGTTTTGATGAAGCAACGTTCAGCGGGTCAACCAAACCGATTAAATCTGGTAATGCCAATTTTTCAAATGCATATCGAACACATTCCGAAAGAATCTCAGTGCCGTATTCCAGTCCCCAATATTGTGGAAAAAGAGAAATGGCCAGGTCGTTTTTACCTAAGTCTGCAAGATATAATGGGCCAGTGTTCCCAATAATATCTCCCGATGTCTTTAACACAACAGCATACCGACCATAGCCACGTCTTGAATAGTCAGGAATTGTTCTAGACACGAGAGCTTCTTCTGCTTGCTTGATGTCTTTAAATGGCTGTCCGATATACTTCATTACGAGCGGATCTGATCTCAGCCTGTAATATGCGGAGACATCGTCAAGTGTCCATTGACGGACAAGAGTGCGCGTTGTTTCAAATACAGTATTCATCTGTAATTCGACTCAGGTTATACTAATTTCATAAACTTAGGCTACACTTGTAAAAATAATCTATCAAGGGCGATCGCGATCGCTCAAGTTGATCTAAAGTCATATTAATTTCGTCTATACTTATCAAGACGATGCAATTATATGTGTTTTATTCTATCCTTTCAGTCTTCGATCGCTTCGCTGCCTTGCTACGCGAGATCGCGGAAAGCACGACTTCAAGACATCGCTTAACAGCTAAATCTTTATCCTCAATTACAATATCTTCCGCTTCAGTACGTTGGGCAATCACCGCACAAGCACAAGCTGCTGCAAAACCATATACTCCAGCCATTTTAAATAAAGTCCCCATTTCCATTTCATAATTAAGGATATTTAGATGGCGATAGGTTTCTGTAATGCCCGATAACCAAGGTTGTAGGTGAGGATTAGTAGAAGATTTAATTCTTTCTTGCCCTTCGTAAAAGGTATCTACAGATGCCGTGATACCAAGATGGTAAGGTATATTTAGTTTTTGGGCTGATTCTACTAAAGCAACAGTCAAAAAAGGATCGGCAACAGCAGGATATTCTATTGGGGCAATATCATTAGCTGCACCCTGACGACATAAAGCCCCTTGACTAATCACAATACTCCCAACTTGGACATAAGGTTGAATCGATCCACAAGTACCAATACGGATAATCTGTTTAATGCCTACTTGGATTAGTTCATTAACCACAATACTCAGAGAAGGCGCACCCATACCACTGGTAGCTACTAAAATTGGCTTTCCGTTAGCTAGATAACCGACATAACTATTTAGCCCCCTGTATTCTGAGAGTAAGCGGACATTTTGTAAATAAGTTTGAGCAAGATAACGCGATCGCTCTGGTTCGCCCGATAATAATGCTATCTGGGGAGGATTTGTACCTAAGTCTTCTTGCCCAAAACCAAGATGATAATGTTTCATTTTCGATAAAGTAATGTCAGATAGGTTAATTACAGATGCTGACAAGTGTTGATGAATTTCCCGCGATTATCTCTAGTTGCCAAAATAGTCCTGTAGGCAAGTTACTACCTACTGCTCTTTATGTCCATACTTCTGCCCTAAAAAACCTTGATTCTCTGGTACAAGATTATGAATATAAGGCGAGAAGGTTGATAGATGAGTGGGAAAAAGTAACTTTAGTTAAATTTGCCACGGATAGACCAAGAATATCTTATCTTTCTTATCCTGATTTCGATCGCGATCCTCATCCTAAGTTATCTAAAAGCATTATCGTCGATTTAGTCACAGAAGAAGTTCAGCACAGAAATTACCAACATTATGATAATCCGCCTATCCTCCATCGCAAGGAAACTTTTGTGACTCCAGACTATCCTCTCTATCAGGAGTTTGCTGCTTTAACTCAGGTAGAAGTAAGCTTGGGATTACTCAAAAATTCTCGTCAAATTGGTACTTACGACGGTTGGCATCAACGACTGAGAAAAGAGGGTATTGATTTTGTGGGACACAATTTAGTTTGTCATCTCAATCCTCTCTTTAGTAAACAACAAAACCGACCAGTTGCGATCGAACGTCATAAAGCAGCTATTGTTCGTCGTGAATTATCTCGCCCAGTACGTTTAGCCTTAGAAGCAGAATTATTTAGGGAAGGGACTACTTTTTTTGATTATGGTTGTGGTTATGGTGAAGATGTAAAATTTTTGCGCGATCGAGGTTATGCTAGTTCTGGATGGGATCCTTATTATCAGCCTGATGTGCCTTGTGTAGCTGCGGATATTATTAACCTTGGCTACATTATTAATGTCATTGAAGATACGCAAGAGAGAAGAGAAGCTTTACTCAAAGCCTGGGAATTAGCCCAACAAGTCTTAATTGTCTCGGCACAAGTATTAATTGATGAACGCCAAAGAGGTTTAGTGGCTTATGGAGATGGTATAGTTACTAGTCGTAATACCTTTCAAAAATACTATCAACAAGAAGAATTAAAAGTTTATATCGATCGAGTCCTCGAAGTAGATGCTATTCCTGTAAGTCTAGGCATTTTCTTTGTTTTTCGCGATTCTACCCAGGCTGAAGCTTTTCGCGCTTCCCGCTTCCATTCTCGCGTTAGTACGCCGAGAATCTTAGCTAAGATTAGAAATTTTGAAGATTATCGAGAATTATTAACTCCTCTAATGGATTTCTATACTAAAAGGGGACGTTTGCCAGTCAGGGGAGAATTAGCTCAAGAAGCAGCTATAAAAGAGGAATTTCGTCGTTACAGTACTGCTTTTAAGTTAATCTTACAAGCAACCGATGAAAAAGAATGGTCAGCTATTAGCGAAAAACGTCGTCAAGATTTACTAGTGTATCTCGCTTTAGCTAATTTTACTGGTCGTCCCAGCGCACAAAAATTATCTCCTGAAGTTAGAGAAGATTTTAAAGCCTTATTTGGTAGTTATCGTAAAGCGTGCTTTCTTGCCGATAATATCTTGCTGACTGTGGGGAATATGCGGAAGATAGCCTATTTGTGCCAAAGCTGCATGTTAGGAAAACAATTAACCAACTCTCTGGCAATTCATATTAGTGCTTTAGAAACATTAGACCCTTTACTCAGACTATACGAAGGATGTGCTAGTCGTTCTTTTGGTCGTTTAGAAGATGCCAATATAATCAAGCTTTATTATCATAAACCCAAAATTTCCTATCTATACTATCCCGACTTTGACGACAATCCTCATCCTACTCTACAGACTAGCATGGAGATCGATATGCAAAATTTGGATGCCATCTATCATGATTACTCTCAAGATGATAATCCCCCTGTTTTGCATCGTAAAGAAGCTTTAGTTGCCCCCGATTATCCTTTATATAAGAAGTTTGCTAAACTAACCAAGCAAGAAGAAAAATTAGGTTTATTGAGCGATCGATCTTCTATTCGTCTCCATCAAGGGTGGTTAGACTGTTTGGCTAAACATAATCTGACGATCGAAAAATATAAATTAGTAAAATGTTAAATCTATAATTGTTTCGGGTTGCCTGAAAATCTGCTAATTATTTTCAATTTAACTATTTACTAGATGATAATTACGATTTCATTCTGCGATCGCCCTAACCCAAAAAATAATAATGGGCGCAAACCTTGCGCCCCTACAACAATTATAATTGTTTGACCTCTGATACTAACTTCGAGACTACATCCTGTGCGCTGCCGAACAACATAGTAGTTTTGTCTTTATAAAATAGTTCGTTATCTACTCCAGCAAAACCTGTTCTCATGCTGCGCTTAATTACAATAGCGTGTTGGGCTTTATCTACATCCAGAATGGGCATACCGTAGATGGGACTATGATTATCGTTACGGGCAGCAGGATTAACTACATCGTTAGCACCAATAACTAAAGCCACATCAACTCGATCGAATTCTGTATTAATATCATCCATATCGTACAGTCGATCGTAGGGAACGTTCGCTTCAGCTAGTAGTACGTTCATATGTCCTGGCATTCTACCGGCAACGGGGTGAATGGCATATTTAACGTCAACTCCCATATTCTCTAACTGGGAAGCTAATTCTCTCACACCGTGTTGCGCTTGAGCTACTGCCATACCATAACCAGGAACGATAACTACAGAACGAGCATAGCCTAACATCATTGCTCCTTCTTCACTATCGATGGAACGATAGGTTTTATCGATTTCCGCACCACCTGCGCCAGCAACAGCCGTACCATCCCCACCAAATGCCCCAAAGAGAACGTTAGTAAGGGGACGATTCATGGCTTTACACATGATTTGAGTTAAGATTAATCCTGAAGCCCCAACCAATGCCCCAGCAACAATCAGCATACTGTTGCCTAAAATAAAGCCCACCGCACTAGCAGCTAAACCAGAAAAAGAGTTTAACAAAGAAACAACTACGGGCATATCCGCACCACCAATAGGAAGAACGAATAAAGCACCGAGAAGTAAAGATATTATGGTTAAAGTGACGAAAATATCGATATTTTCAGGCTGAATTAACAAATAAACACTACCAGCTAAAAAAACAGCCATAAGTAAGGCATTAATCGGCTGTTGCAGTGGAAAAGTAACGGGAGAACCTGTTACTAAACCTTGGAGTTTGGCGAAGGCTAAGAGACTACCTGTGAGAGTCAAACCACCAATTAATACACCTAAAATAGCGATAAAAGTAGCATCTAGGGGAACAGTACCAGTAGTGCTAAGTACTCGCCAGAATTCACCCACAGCAACTAAAGCAGAAGCAGCACCACCAACACCATTAAATATACCTACCATCTGAGGCATATCCGTCATGGCTACCTTTTGGGCTGCGATCGCGCCAATTAAAGAACCAGCAATAATACCTACCAAAATCCATTCATAATTAAGAACAGATTGGTTTAATAAAGTAGCGATGATTGCAATTAACATTCCCACTGCTGCCAAGAAATTTCCTTGACGGGCAGTAGCGGGAGAACCTAATTTTTTTAATCCTAAAATGAATAGGGCAGCAGCAGTTAAATAAGCCAGTTCAATGCCCGTATATAAATACGTACTCATGATGCTGTCTCCTTCTTCTTAAACATTTGCAGCATTCTATCTGTGACTAAAAAACCGCCAACAACATTAACGGTAGCTAAGATAATGGCAATAAAGCCTAAGATAGTGACCAGATTCCATTCTTTTGTCCCTGTAATCAACAACGCCCCTACCACAGCGATCCCCGAAATAGCATTAGCCCCAGACATTAAGGGTGTGTGCAAGGTAGGAGGAACTTTATTGATTACCTCAAATCCCACAAAGGATGCCAGCACAAAAACCACCAAGCCTGTTAATAATTCTCCTTCCATATATATTGACTCCTATTTTTTTTGATTGGTTTAATGAACCATAACAGTAGGAACGTAGCCTGCTACATCCCTACCCACTAACTACTAACAACGCATTTTTAACCCGTTCATTGCGAATTTCTCCAGCATAGGTAACGCAAGCACTACTAGTAATGTCATCGTCAAAATTAAGCTGTAATTCTCCGTCTTTGGCTAAATGTTTAACCAAGTTCAGCAGATTTTTGGCATACATTTGACTGGTATTAATAGGTACAGTGCCAGGAAGATTGATAGGACTGATAATAGTTACACCCTCATAAGTAACATTTTTACCAGCTTCACTACAGGCACAGTTACCACCAGTTTCGCCTGCTAGATCGACAATTACCGAGCCTGATTTCATTTGGGCTACTGTTTCTGCTGTAATTAATAAAGGTGCTGGCTTGCCTGGTACTTGGGCGGTAGTTATAACTACATCTGCTTTGGCAACATAGGTACTCAAACCTTGACGGATAAGTTCTTGAGTATCGCTCCCAACTTGTTTAGCGTAGCCACCTTCTGCGGTAGTGTCTTCTTCGAGGTTAATTTCAATAAATTTTGCCCCTACGCTTTGAACTTCTTCTTTCACTGTAGGACGAATATCAAAAGCTTCGACTACTGCACCTAATCTCCTGGCTGTAGCGATCGCTTGTAATCCTGCTACCCCAGCACCTAAAACTAATACTTTAGCTGGGGGGATCGTTCCTGCTGCGGTAGTCATCATGGGAAAAATGCGTGGTAAACTAGCTGCTGCTAGCAACACAGATTTATAGCCCGCAATATTAGCTTGAGAAGATAAGGCATCCATGCTTTGAGCGCGAGTAGTACGAGGAATTAACTCCATGCTCAGGGCTGTAACTTCCCGTTGTGCCAGTTGCTGAATGAGTGTGGGATCGCCCAAAGGAGCGAGAAAACTAATTAGAGTTGTCCCTGGTTTGAGCCAATCAATTTCTAACCAACTATCTCTTTTAGTAGGAGGATTAACTTTTAAGAGAATATCTGCTTCTCCCCAGAGCAAAGCAGGATCGGCAATTATCTCTGCTCCTGCTTGTTTGTAGGCAGCATCATCATAACCTGCACCGATCCCAGCACCTGCTTCTACCCAAACTTCAAAGCCTTGTTTAACTAGACGCGCTACTGTATCGGGAACTTGGGCTACGCGAAGCTCCCCTAGCTCGTTTTCTTTGGCAACGGCTATTTTCATAAAGTTCTCCTAAATTTAGTGATTAGTAATTAGCCATTGGTCTTTAGTTATTGGTTCAGTCTTTGGTTGAGTAACGAACGACAAAAGACAAAAAACAAAGAACAAAAGACAAAAGACTGTTTATATAAGGTTTCCATACTGTTGGTCTAGCCTAAGAAACTTATACCAGCCAATTTTTTACAGGGAAGAATTTGAGACTCAGATTAGATTGCTTAAGGTTGTACTTGCAAGGTTGAAACCTATGTAGAATAGGTAAGATAAATTTTTTTTGGGGTAAGGTACGAGTATTTTTGACCAGAAGTACGGGTATTTTGAGTAGAGTCTTGGCACAGAAGATAATTTAAGCTCAAAGTCAATCACTATAAGAATGCTGGGTAGTTATTTGCTGGAATTTTAGGGCGATCGCTTTGTACTCAAATTTTTTTCTACTGATAGCTGATAGTTAATAGTTGATAGCTATTAGCTTAAAGATCAAAATACTCATCTCCCAATCTGAGAATACTCATGTCATAACTCAGAAATACTCGTCTCTCTATGCCAAGCTAAATATCTCAGCATTGCCAATTAGAATTTGTGATACTTGAGTACTTCTTTAATTAATATTAATAAATCTCAATGCGCTCAATTGCTTTGAATCTATTAAATTGTTAATGATATAAACAATACTTAATGCCAGAATTTTCTCTAGACTCAATACTCGAAATTTTGAATGGAGGCGAATGTTGACATCAAAATGGTGCTGTATTGACACCAAAAAGCGAAAAAAAGTAATTATACAGTCAAGATGAGAAAGAAGGAGAAAGAAATAAGGAAAAAAATTTTTGTACAGTGTAAATAATTCTGCCTAGATACTTATTTATCAACAAAATAGACTTTTATTACTATTAATCAACACCAAACTGACATTATTTTAATACCATGAAAAGATTTAGTTTAAGATTAACAGAAGCAGAATACATCAAACTTAAAACTTATTGTGAAGAGCTTCACCTATCCATGAATGATGTAATCAGAGAGTTAATTAGAGAGTGGAAACCAAACAGGCAAACAGTAAGTCGAGTTGGCAAAGAAGAAAATAACCGTAGATAAACCTAGACAGCACAATTATTACTTAAATAAACAGAATAATCTAGCTAAATATTTTATCCTTTTATTATCCATAATTAAATTAAAGTTAAAAAGCAATAAGCTGAGTTTATTGACTGTATAGTTTGATTCTAAATTTTCGTGTTTGTTTGAATTATAAAAAAATTATCTTTGATGACCCTAAAAACAACAAAACTAAATATAAAAAAAATATAAAAAATAATTTGAATACTCTAAAATCTATCAAATTTAACAAATTCATAGAAAAAGTCGTGTAAGTATTTATAGTGAATAAACTCAAGTAAAATTATTCTAGTGAGAGTACCTAATAATTAAATTAGTTAACGAATTATAACAACTGGATTTAATGTATTTGATGTTCTTGGTTTTTAACACTAATTGGAGTTTGCCTAGATCTAGTTTTGCCATTTAAGAATTAGAAAATGCATATTTTACATGATTTTCATTGATAGAAAATAATCCCCAGAGGAAACTGGCTATGGCTTACACTATTCCCCCAAGCTGTGTGCATTGCGGTATCTGCTTACCTAAATGTCCCACAGGTGCAATTCAAATAGACGAAAATAACGAGCATTGGGTAGAACCAGGTCTATGCAATAACTGTGAAGATAACAATTCTAAACCTCCATGTGTTAGTAGTTGTCCTGATAGTTTGCCTCTTCCTTTACCTACTAAAAAAGGTAGGTATAAAGCTGAACCCAAAGCTTTAACTCTCCATCATCTTTTTGCTAATGGTCATAATAATCCGATCGCCTCTTCAATGGTTATTTGGGAAGCTTGTAATTTATTGGCCAAGGGTTCGGCTTTCCCTTGGCAAACTGATTATAACGACAATCTTTATTTTGAACGTCAGGTAAAACAAGGAAAAGGGAAAATTGAGTTTCGTCTGACTGATGATGTTAATGCAGATATAACCAAGATTGTGAGCAAGAAAGAGGCAGTCTCTTCAATTAAATCGATGGATATTCGTGCAGCTTGTATCCATCTGATCTTTGCTGCTCTCGCTACTACCTTGGAAAGACCTTGGGAAGAGGAATTTGCCATCGATAATAAACAAATCGAAACTTATTTGGGCTTAGATAAACGCAAAGACCTAAGTAAAGCAGCTAAATTGACTTTAATTAAAAGCCTAGTCCAACAACCTTGTAAACTTCTTACTACTATTGATTGGCCTCAACAAGGTAAAATTCTCTCATTTTCCGTACCAGAAGACCGTATTTGGCATTTAGTAGCGATCGATAACCACTTTCAAGAAGATGCTCAAGGCTACAAACATCTGGTCGGTATGACTTTTAGAATAAGGGCAGGAATGTGGGCGCAGTATTTTCTGAATAAGCAAGGATACAAAAAATACGTTGCCTATTATCAATACGGCACTCTGCCCAAATTTTTGTTAACCACAGTCATGACTATTTGGCATCAACATGAAGGCACAGTCAGAATGATGCTGTGGCTGCTGTTTAAAACAAAAATGGGTAAACAACAGCGTATTACTATCCCCAGGTTAATGTATGTGGCTTATGGAGAAGCAAAAGTTAGGGAAGCTTCTTTGAATCGAGAAAAACGCAAGCGATTATTACGCAGATTTGAGAGTGACTTAGAAGTTCTCCATCATTACAATATCAAGCCTGTTTTCGATCCTGTGACCTATCCCACTGAAATTCAGCCTTTATGGGCAAGATTAGCTGCAATCCCTGATGATGCAGAAGAAGCAATGGAGTTTTGGATTAAGGATGGTTGCAATGAAACCAGCATTACTGATGCTGCTCCCTCTGGAAAATGGAATTTATTAATGAAGGCTCGTATTCTTCATTTTGAATTGCCTTCAGAATGGGATAAACAATTATCTCGTTGGGAAAACAAAAAACAACGTAAAACCCGCCGTCAAAATCCAACTCAAACAACATCTCATCTAAGTTCCGAGCAAATTTCCATTGCCAGAAAACGTCTGGGAATCAGTCAGAGAAAATTAGCACAACTACTAGATAAAAGCCAAAGTTGGATTCGAGATATAGAAAACGGTCGTTTTTCAGTTAAACCAGGCGATCGTCTTAAGTTACAGAAGATTTTAGAACTTGAGGAGTAATGAGTTAGTTGATAGTTGTTAGGGGCAAGGCACTGCCTTGCCCATACTTGTTAGTTATTCAGGGAATGAAATGCCGAACAATTGGGAGGAAATCTTATCTCTACAATCAACAATTAACAATCAACTACTATCTTGATGTCATGCGATCGCTTTTGTTTGTGGAGGCTTCATCCAATACATAACGTTATTTTTCCAAATGATCTCAAAACAGAATTATATTCGCAATAATGGTCTTGTGAACGACTTAGACCGAATCGATCGTCAATTAGTGCAGTTATTACAGAATAATGGACGGATCTCTAACAAGGAATTAGCAGCACAGGTAGGTTTAGCTCCTTCTAGTTGTCTAGAGAGAATACGACGGTTGTTCCAAAATGGTGTTATCAAAGGAATTCATGCTGATGTAGACGCGAAAGCATTGGGTATTGGGTTACAAGCAATCTATTTTATTGAACTAGCTAAACACAGACAAGAGATGCTGGAAAGCTTTGAGTCTGAAATATTACAAATGCCTGAAGTGCTTTCGGTTTATCTTATTGCTGGAAGACACGATTTTCTGGTTCATGTTGCTGTTCGAGATACTCAACACCTGAGAAATCTAGCTCTTGATACATTTACCAATCGACCAGAAGTAACCCGCATAGAAACAGCTTTAATCTTTAACTATGCTCGCTGTTTTGAATTACCCAATTATCTTGAAAGTGATTTATAAGCTTTCATATTTGAATTTTTAATGGAAGTTTACCCAAATCGCAGGGTGGTAAAAATAAAGCGAAAGATAAATACTCCTGCTAAAATCCAAGTTACCATAGGCACTTCTCTAGTTCTACCGCTAACTAGTTTGGTGAAGGGATAGAGAATTAAACCCGCCGAAAGCCCCTCTGCAATAGAAAAGCCAAAAGGAATAAAAAAGATGGTGGCAAAAGCGGGAATAGCCTCGGTTAAATCTTCCCAGTGAATATTTTTAACACTAACCATCATAAATACTCCCACAATTGTTAAAGCAGGAGCAGTAGCGAAAACAGGTATGGCTTCAAAAATAGGGATAAATAAGAGGGCAACCAAAATCATGAACGCAGCAACTACGGCAGTTAAGCCTGTGCGTCCTCCTTCGGCAACACCAGCAGCAGATTCAATAAAGGTAGTAACAGTTGAAGTACCTAAAATTGCTCCAGTAGTAGTAGCAACTGCATCGGCAGTAAGGGCTTGATTAGCGCGGGGTAATTCCCCTTTTTCGTTGATATATCCTGCTTGAGTACTAACTCCTGCTAATGTACCGAGCGTATCAAAAATATCTACAAACAAAAACACTAATAATACTGCTAGAAAGTCAATAATGTTACTAGTGTTAATGGCTGAAAGTCCGATAAAAGCTTGTCCAAAAAGATGAGTAGGAAACTGAGGGATATCAATAATTCCTTTTGGTGCATTGGCTACTCCTAATCCCCAACCCAATAGAGAAGTACCCACAATTCCCCACAAAATAGCCCCTTTTATCTGCCTAATCAGCAGAAAAGCAGTTAAAAATAAGCCAAAAGTCGCCAATAAAGTTGCTGGCTCACGAAAACTACCAAAAGCTGTTTTGGTCACTTCATTAGCTACAATTAAACCAGCCCCACCAGTGTCTGTAGCACTTGCTAAACCAATATAAGCTACAAATAAGCCAATTCCTACTGTGGTTGCTGTTTTAATGGCATTGGGTACAGCAATAATCAAATGACGGCGAATATCGGTTAAGGTAAGAGCAATAAAAATTAAACCTTCAATAAATACCGCAGCTAAAGCAGTTCGCCAATCTATTCCCAAACCTAATACTACTGAATAGGTAAAAAAAGCATTAATCCCCATTCCTGAGGCTAAAACAAAAGGATATTTCCCATATAGTCCCATGATCAAAGTACCGACAGCAGAAGAAATTCCCGTTGCTACAACTAATTCAGGAAATAAATCTCCTGACTCTTGTAAAAATACTGCATCGGACAGGATCAAAGGATTCACCACTAAAATATAGGCTACGGTCATAAATGTGGTTAACCCAGCAAAAACCTCTGTACGGAAATTAGTCTGATAGGAGTTGAACTCAAAATAACGAGCTATTCGACTCTTAGTATTAGAAATGCTGGTTTCTGGTGGGTCTAATTTACTAGCCATATATTAGTGGTGAGTGGTGATTAACAGCTTAGTTAGTGTTTAGTGGTTGATGTTTTCTTAGTAATTAATGCATCTAAACGAAAACGAGCGATTTTCATTATTTCTGATAAAGCTGCTTTTTTCTCTTCTTCTATACAATTGTTTAATCGTTCACTAAAAGATTCTAAGATACTCTCTAGGGTACGATTTTTCACCGCAATAACAAAAGGAAAGCCAAACTTATTCTTATAAGCCCGATTAAAAGACAACAAGCGATTGTATTTTTCGATATTCAACCTATCTAAGCCTACTTCAGCCTGTTCTCTCACAGAAACTGCTGCCATCTTGGCTTTACGACCTAAATCAGGATGGGCCTTAATCAAAGCTAATTTTTCAGCCTCACTCATTCCCTCCACTAGCTCAACCATACTGTTATACAAAGCATCAATATCTTTAAAAGGACGAGCCAACCAACAAGCAGTAGCAATTTCTGGAGTATGTTCCCAAATATCCCCTAGAACAATAGTAAAATCGTCTTGACTCATACTATTCAACTCGTCCAAATTATACTGCATACTTACAATCCTCTTTTGCTAGATTCGATGATTATTTTTCTCTGCCCCCTCTACTCTTTTGCTACTCATCTCAATTCATCAATTCAAAGTTGGCAGACTACTACTAGACTCCATTTCCCCATATTCCTTCAACAAAGCAGAAATCTTACGCCGAATCATAATTCCCAACTTATCTGCGATCGTATTCGGAAAACGTCAACTTTTCTCCCCTGCTACCTTCAGCATGAAATTTAAATGAAGATAAGCTTAGCTTCCTCGATAAGTACTATAAGAGCAAGGATAAACTAATAAAGGAACGTGATAGTGAAAATTATGATGACAATGCCAAAGCGTACAGGAATACAATCTAAAAATGGAAGGGGCCTCCTAAAATAATCTTAGAGATAGCATCAGTAACATCTTTTGGTTGTTCTTGTTTTAACTGTTTGTACCATTGCTGAGTTTTTGCTGGTACTTGGTTGTAAATTGTGTCGGTACGTTTACGAGCTTTTAACATTAACTGGGTTACTCTCTCTTTTCTTGAAGTTTCATAACGTTTTAAAGCATCTTCCACACTAATATTAGTAGCTACTAAATAGTTACTAAATAGCGACACAACACTTCTGCATCTTCCATTGCTTGACAACCACCCTGCCCTAAAGTTGGAGTAGCAGCATGAGCAGAATCTCCTACTAAACCAACCCTACCTTTAACTATATGACGTAAAAGATCGATATCGTTAATTTCTAAACGATTTACTTGTTTTTGGTCGAGTTTTTGGATTGACGCTC
>JBFRWE010000116.1:0-5192 GCA_051439345.1 Xenococcaceae cyanobacterium | reverse complement strand
TCCTTAGAGTAATCCAAATTTGACAGACTAGTAGGTTTTCTTTTCTGAAAATTTAAGCTCAAAAACAATTAATAGTCAGAAAAATTTCTAGCTAAAACTCAATAAATAATCTACAAACAGATTTTCTCAAGCCTATCTGATGAACAAAGATCGGCTAAAAAATTAGATATTGATTTCTAGGCGTTGAATTATTCTCGACAGTCACAAATCCCGCTCGAGCTTACAGTAAATCCCTCCTACTGGCTAAATATTCCTGTCTATACATACCCTGGCTCAAGGCGATACCTCGACAAGTAGGTTGAACGAGTGCAAATTAAAGTAATGCTTCGTGGAATTTTTACCAGCTTCCACGGAATGGAAGCACTCAGCTCATAGTTTTTTTTTCTATCAATGTTCATAATATGTACAGCCAGAAAAAAATTTTTCACACCTTCAAAGGAGTATTCCACGGAAACTATGACAATTAGACCCGAACAGCTAATGTCAGAACCCAAAGTTTACACCGTGCGCGAGCGCTCAACAACTTCTAGCCCAACACCGCAGCCAAAAGGCACAAGGGTCAGCGTAAAATTCAGAGATAATGATTCTTTCAATCGGGTTTGTCAGGCAATCGCCCACGGGAATTCGGTAATCGTTCTGGGTGAAGCTGGTACGGGTAAAGGTGAGTTTGCTGTAGCTCTCCATGAGGAGATGAGTGACGAGTTAACAACTGCGATCGCTACCTATAAGGGTTCGATTAAGAAATTCTTTATAGCGATCACGCAGTGCCAGGCGGAAGCCCGATCGCCATGCAGTTAGGCTGTCCGACTGAGAATGATGAGGGTAAAGCCATGACTGTTGATGCTCTCAAGGAAGAGATTTTAGTTAACAGTGGTGAGGATACTTTACTTGTATTTCCAGAGGCTAAAAGGTTGACTACTTCTATTCGCTATTGGTTAGAAGACATGATTAGTGCTGGTGCTAGAGTAGTCTGTTTTGCCGTAGCTAATCCTGGCCAAGATATATTTCTCGAAATGCTAGAGATAGAGCTTGAACTACCTAGTGATGCTCATATCAGAGTAGTCATGGCGTTCCGTAGCTCAACGCCAGGGTTTACAGATAAGTAAATCTCGATTAGCTGAACTTCAACCGTTAGCTGGTAGAAATCCGATGTTAGCCAGGAAGATTATCAGAAATGAGAAACTAGGAATCAAGCAGGATAAGCCAGAACATACGAACTATGTCGTAATAATGCCCATAATTATTGCTGCAAGTCAAGGCTTTTGGTATCGTGCGGTTTGTGGGGATGGGTACGGGGAATAAGGGACTTTATATTACTGGTGGTGTTTGCCTTGTGACGGGAATGGCGTTAAAACAGTTGGGAAGTGTTAAGGGAGCGAGAAAGAGGTTAGTGCAGTAACCCAATACTTATCTGAAACTTAAACCACTTTATTATTTTACTTTGCTGACTTAAAAATCATGAGATTTTTTTCCATGTTCCATCAGGTTGACAAACGTATGGGCCAATTTGACTTCCTGTTGGATATTTTCTTCCATTATAAGAACAATCTGCATATGCTGAGGTGGAAAAACCACACAGTAGAATAAGAGAACCAATAAATAAAGTTTTCATCAAAGTAATCCTTTTTTGCTAATACAAGTACAATACGCTTGATTACCTATAATATCTTTGTATGTAAAGTCGAGAAAATTATCTAGATAGTTCCCGATTGAATCTGAGATTTAAATCTGTATAGTTTATTGTTATTTTTATTTTTTCTATTTTGTCAAGTTTCTCTATTTTGTACAGCTTCTAATTTCTCTCTAGCTAATCTTTTATAAGTTTCTTCATGCTCGGCTATCATATTATTCAATTGTCCATTTGCCTTTAAATTGGCAATCGTTCTGTCAATTTCTTCTAAAATATCTGATTCTGTATAGTTTAAGGCAATACCATACTCTTCCCCTATATATTCCTTAGGAAAATCTGAAGGATAGAGATTTGGTTTGAGCTCGTAAACCATCGTTATATCTAATGTATTATCTTTAAATAGAAAAGAATCTGTATAGACTTTATCATTTAAGACAAAATCTAATTTGGGAGTAAGAGCAACTAAATCATATAATGCTTTTTCAACTCTAGGAAAAGTTGCAATTTGAATAAGTAAATTTGTATAAGAGTTAGGATATTTGTCCTGCAAAATATTGTTGAAAATTTCAAGAGTTTTTAAAGAGGTACTCTTACTAAGAACTCCTACTCTTTTCCCTTTCAAAGTTTCAAGCAAATTTTCTCCATTTCTTGAAGAAGGTTGAAATTTTTTTGTGTTAGCGATTAGAGATAAAGTTGTATTGTAATAAGGTTGTGAAAATCTTAAATGATATTTTTTTTCTCTTTCATCGGTAATACTAATAGAGGATATGGCTAAATCACATTTTCCTAAACTCGTCTCATCAAGAATTTTGCTCCAATCACGGTTGAGAAATTGAATTGTTCCTTTATGTTTAACTATATTGGAAAAAATATTATCAGCAATAATCCGAATTAATTCTGGTTCAAAACCCACTGGATCTGCGGATAATTCTGGTGAATTACTCTTTGGTAGATAGCTTAAAAAGCTTCTATCAGAAGTACGAGAAACGCAAACTTTTAGATCTTTTTCTCTATGGATTCTAGGGCATGGTTCAAATCAGGGTTACAAAACAAACAAGTATTGATGGCTTGAAAACACAAAGGGTAATACAGGATACTTAGGGGACGAAAATTATTCCTGAAACCGTGTGGAGGAGAATGGGTTACAACTCATCAGTAGCAGCTAGTTTAAATCCAGAGCAAAGAAAACAACTATTTCTCGAAATGCAATCTTCGACTCAAACCAAAACAGCGATCGCTAATAGAGAAGGTGTTAGTCGTTCATTTCTTTATAAGCAACAGAAGATAGGGAATCAAGCATTAGAAAAAGAGTTTAATCAGCCGAAAGATGAGTCAGACATACTTTATTGGATACCCGTAACGAAAAATTGGATATTTCAGGTAATATTGGGTTTAATCTTCATCTGCCATAGTTCTTATCGAGGGGTGGTGGAATTTCTCGGAGACTTATTTGACTACCCAATAAGCGTTGCTACAGTTCACAATCGAGTGCAGTCGGTAATACCGAAAGCCCAGGAAATCAATAAATCCCAAGACTTATCAAGAGTCAAGGTGGGATTGAAAGATGAAATCTTCCAGTCGCGACTGCCAGTTTTAGCTGGCATTGATGCCTTCTCCACTTATTGTTATCTACTGGCAGGGGCGGACCACCGCTTCGGAAGATACCTGGGGATACCATTTATTAGAAGCTAGTGAGCAAGGATTAAACCCCGATTACAGTATCGCCGATGCAGGGAAAGGATTGAGAGCAGGACATAAAGCAGCATGGCCAGAAAAGCCCTGTCATGGAGATGTCTTTCATATTTTGCACCAGGGAGAAGGGTTAGAAAACTATTTACAGCGAAGAGCCAATGGTGCAACCTGGAATCAACTCCATCACCAAATTGGTTCTCAATTTTATCTTCTGACCGAAGCGGTAGAACAAGCGATGAAAGAAACTCCCAGAGCCAGTTCTCTCGTCGAAAATTTCAACTCCCGCCTCCGAAATTACTTTTTCTTGCGCCGAACATTAGGTAATGATTATCTAGATTTGCTGCGCTTTTTCCTCAACCATCGTACTTTTATGCGGAGTGAGCATCCCGAACGAGAAGGAAAAAGTCCCACAGAATTATTAACAGGAGAATCTCATTCTCATTGGTTGGAATTGTTGGGGTTTGATTTATTCCGAAAACCAGCAATTGTAGCTTAAAAATAGCTCAATTTCCTGTATTTGTCTTCTGTTTGTAGTCATCAAAAAGATGGCTAAATTTCTGCTGTTTTGTTACCTAAAAATCAGCTTTTTTAAACCATGCCGGAATATCGATCGCCCTGCTAACTTTAGGAATCTATTTAGCCAACGGTGGCGGTATAACTCAGAAAGTTTCACAAAATCTAGGCTTGAGAGATGGCATTGTCAGAATTTATAACGAGAACGCCAGTACCAATAAAGTATACGCGAGAATCACAGGCTATTGGGCATCAGATAGAACTAGTGCCGATGGTAAGTATTTGATTATTGGCAATGAGGGTAAAGAGTTTGTAGTTACCGATGGTAAGGGTGTTTATAAGACTGGTAAACAGATAATTACTAGCAAAGTGATTACTACTGTTGGGGAAGCTGCCAGGACTGAGATTAGGAATATTACCTTTAATGATGAGGATGCGATCGCTCCTCTGGAGAAGTTAAAAGAAGTCTGGAGAAGTCCAAATATATACTTGAGTGGAGAATTAACGATCGACTTTCCTGAAGATGTCAAGATTCCCATTGAGTCTAATCAAATGGTTACGGCGGTTTTGAGTGGGAGTAGTATTAAGTTTAATTATTGTGATTTGGAGAGAGCGATCGCGCTTCTTAATGAGCAGTATGCAGTAGGTACGGTAGAAGTTAAGGTAGTTCGACCCAGTTTATTTAGTAAATAGTGAAACGTTGGCAGCGAAGATTTAGTTTTTGAACATTTAGTTTTCGGGGTTCTCTAATTAGGTTATATTAGAGTTGAGTAAGTACTTATCCTTACTCAAAGTTACCGTGAAGCCAGCCAATTCTGACTAGGACTTGCCAAAGACAACACGGCAGAATTAAGGTGATTAGGTGGTGAGGACACTATGACAACTAACGCCACAACAGTAGGTTTCAAGCTTGCCCAACTCAAACAGGAGATTATCGAGCTAGAACACAAATACGCAGTAATCACAGAAGAAGAAAAGCAGAAGTTGCAGCAGCTGAGGCAGACCGAACTGAGACTAAGCCAGAACTACGGCATTAACTTAGAAGATTGAATTTTAAAACTTTTTTTGGTATATTCCCAGAGAAGACAGCTTGATGAGTTGGCGAGTCCCATCAAGAGGTAAGGATTCTTTTTTTCCAATTACCAGAATTCCTTCTGGTACTAGCCGATGGAGAATACCTTGTAAGATTTCTTGCTGTAAGATGGGGTCAAAGTAGGTGAAGACAAGATTGCGACAAAGTATGAGGTGGAATAAGCTATCTGGCATCTGTTTTCGGATATCAGATGGCTCAAACTCGATTCCCTCTTGAAAGGCAGATTTGAGACAATATTGCCGATTGACATCAAAAGCTTTGGCT
>JBFRWE010000115.1:0-6393 GCA_051439345.1 Xenococcaceae cyanobacterium | reverse complement strand
CCGCAATAATTGGTATATGAGCAATATTTCGATCTTGTTTAATTAGACGAGCAAGTTCTAATCCATTAATTTTGGGCATCACAATATCTAATAAGACAAGATCTGGTGATAATTTATCAATCAAATTCAGACATTCTTCACTTTTATCTGTAAAGATAAAAGCCATTCCTAAAGATTCAACTACATAGCTCGCCAAAAGCAGATTGTCGTAATCATTATCTACAACTAAAATCAATGGTCGGTAAGGTTCAGATTGCTTCTCGATAATCTTGTTCAATTTAGAGTACATTTTATTTTCAAAAATGAAAAGATTTTTTTAAACCCGAAGCACTCTTAAAGTGGTGAGATAGCACTTGTAAAAGATTGGCTATAAGTATTAGCTAAGTTAGTAAATCTGATTCTTTGCTTTATCAGGAAAGAAGGCAGTCAGCTACTAGCTAAAGTAAATTTACAGTATTCTAATAAATCTTAATATAATTTTCAATATTTTGTGGCAATCTTTTAAAAGCTCATAGCTTATAGCTATTTACCGCGAAGCAAGTTTTAAATTATACCATTTCGCTTTAAATTGACTACAGATGAGTTGACTGGGTGACTGGGTGACTAGGTAACTGGGAGATTGATTTGTAGCGTTATTTTCGGAAATTAGTATTAAAATGGTTCGATCTTTTAGCAAAGACACACTTTGCCAGATAAAAAATATAGACTTTACCTAGTTACAGCTCTCTAATTGCTGCTCATTTGACCAATCCTGCTCTTAAAGCTCTTACTGCTGCTTGAGTGCGATCGTCAGCGCATAATTTGTTGAGGATATGGCAGACATGAGTTTTAACTGTGCCTACGGTGATGTATAGTCTTTCTGATATCTCTGCGTTACTACAGCCAGCTACGATTAATTCTAAAACTTCTAATTCTCTGTCTGTTAAAGGATAGGTTTCAATAAGCTGCTGATACTCTTCGGCTACAGCAGTAATTGCTTGGGTTTCCCCTTCTTCTATAGTTTGAGGAGTAGATATGTTGACTGGTGTGGGATTAGCTTTAGTAGATTGAGCTTGTTTTAAGACGATACGAGCGATCGCTGGATCGATCCAAGCATTTCCCTCGTGGGTGTTGCGAATTGCTTGAACCAAATTATCCATACTGACATCTTTGAGACTGTAAGAATCAGCACCAGCAGCAAAAGCAGCCATAACGGAATCTTCACTATCATGCATAGTCAGCATCAAAATCTTAGTGTTAAAGTCTGGGTTATCTGCCTGATATTCCTTGAGTTTTTGGGTAACTTCAATTCCATCGATATCTGGTAAGCCAATATCTACTAAAGCTACATCAGGTTGATGAGTTTTAACTTTTTTCAAGCCATCGTTTCCATTGGCAGCATTATCAACAATTTCAATATCTTTATACTGTTTCAGTGCTGCACACAAACCAATGCGACTCAGATCGTGATCTTCAATTAAAACGACGCTAATTATACTCATCTCTACCAATAAAATAACCAATTAAACTAAATTATCTATATCTTTAGACTATCGGATATTTAGCTTTTAGTTACATCATCCTTGAGATGTATATTTATTCAGCTCTTTCTTTCTCTTTTCTATAGCTTCTCGTTCCGTACAAGCGACAAGAAAAGCAATGTACTACCGCCATTAAGTCTTCTAAAAGCTCCGCTTGGGGAGATAATGATTCTACGTTAGCTACTACTATTTGACATCCTCGCTTACTTAATAATTGTTCTATTAGATCAAAAGCAAAACGACAAAGACGATCTTTATGAGCAATCACAATTACCTCAATAACGTCGGTACTAGGAGATAATTTAAGATAGATAAATATTTTAGGTTTGGTGGTTAAATGAACGAATTAACCCTAATCGCTTCTTTTATGCCTCATGGTATGTGCTATTTGTGGAAGCCTTGGTTAATGGGTTTGCATCTAGTTAGTGATGGAGTGATTGCCCTATCCTATTTTTCGATTCCGATTACCCTAATTCATATCCTCCGTAAGCGCAAAGATGTTCCCTTCAATACTATCTTTTGGTTATTTGCAGCCTTTATTTTATTTTGCGGTACTGGGCATAGTTTTGATATCTGGACGTTGTGGCATCCTAATTACTGGATATCAGGCTGGATAAGATTGCTAACAGCTTTAGTTTCTCTGGCAACAGCGATCGCCCTAATAATTAAAATACCAGAAATTTTAGCTTTACCTTCCCCAACCGAAATGAAAGCAATTAATCGGCAGCTACAAGAAAAAATTAGCGAATTAGAACAAAAAGAAGCGGTTATTCACGAACAAGAGCAGTTTTTTCGTAGTATTTACGACAATGTTCGAGAAGCAATTTTTGTAGTTGATGTCGAATCAGATGGGGTATTTCGCTATCGAGGATTTAATCCTGTTGCCAAAAAATTAATGGGAGTAGAAGATGTAGAAAACAAAACTCCTGCACAAATCTTACCTGCTAAAGTAGCAGTAGCAGTAGCCAATGGCTATCGAGAATGTATAGAATCCCAAGCAAGTATTTCTTATGAAGAGTGTTTACCCTTTCAAGAACAAGAGACTTGGTGGTTAACTACCCTCAACCCTATCCAAGATGATACAGGTAAGATATATCGCCTTATTGGTACGAGTCTCAATATCAACGATCGCAAACAAGCAGAAACAGAATTAGACAAAGAAAAGAATTTTTTACAAGCACTACTAGATAATTTATCTGATGGCATTGTAGCTTGTAACGAAAATGGGGTACTAACTCTGTTTAATCAAGCTACCAGAGAGTTTCACGGACTCCCCCAAAAAGCTATCCCTGCGGGAGAATGGGCAGAATATTATGACCTCTATTTACCTGATGGTAAAACTATTATGCCTCAAGATGATATCCCTTTATTTCGGGCATTACAAGGAGAATCTGTTAGGGATGTAGAGATGATGATTATGCCCAAACAAGGAAAACCACGAATTTTAATAGCCAATGGCGATCCGATTATCGATAGTCAAGGTAATAAAATTGGCGCGATCGCAGCTATGCGAGATGTTACAGAACGCAGACAAGCAGAACAAGCTTTATGGGAAAGTCAAACTCGATTTTTAAAAACTTTTGTTAATGCTGCTGTTGGTATGGCAATTGTGTCTTTAGATGGTAGCTGGTTAGAAGTTAATCCAGCTTTATGTGAGATGGTGGGGTATTCTGAACAAGAGTTACAAGCCACTAACTTTCAGGCAATTACTTATGCTGAAGACTTAGATAGCGATCTGGCACAGTTAGAACTTTTGTTATCTGGCAAAATTCCTTCTTACCAGATGGAAAAGCGATATATCCAGAAACAAGGCGATCGCATTTGGATTAACCTGAGTGTATCTTTAGTTAAAGATAAAAATGAGCGACCTTTATATTTTGTGGCTTTAATCGAAAATATTAATCAACGCAAACAGGCAGAACAAGCCCTAGCTCAAATAAATAACAAGTTGGAAGAAAAAGTTAAAGAGCGTACCAATCAACTAGAGCAACTTAACGCTTTACTGTTAGCCACTACCGCTTCTTTAGAAAAACGGAATCAAGAATTAGATCAATTTGCCTATGTTACCTCCCACGATCTTAAAGCACCCCTAAGAGCGATCGCCAATCTTTCGGAATGGATCGAAGAAGATTTAGCAGACAAATTAGATGAAGATACCAGATATAACATGAACCTGCTACGGGGGAGAGTTCATCGTTTAGAAAATATGATTAATGGGTTGCTAGCTTATTCCCGTGTCGGCAGACTTAAATCTGCACCTCAAGAAGTAGATGTTAGGGCAATGCTTGCAGATATTATTGACTTGCTAGATGTTTCCAAACACTTACAAATTGAAATTCGCGGGGAAATGCCTACTTTTATTACTGAACTAGTACCCTTACAGCAAGTATTTACCAATCTGATTAGTAATGCAATTAAACATAGCGACTGTGATAATGGCAAAATTATCATCTCAGTAACAGAACAACCCAATTACTTTGAGTTTTCTGTTGCCGATAACGGCAAAGGGATCGATCCTCAATATCACGAGCGAATATTTAATATTTTTCAGACATTAGAATCACGAGACACTAAAGAAAGTACAGGCATTGGTTTAGCGATCGTCAAAAAAGCAGTGGAAAATCAAGGGGGTAAAATTGAGGTGGAGTCTCAACTAAGTGAGGGATCTACTTTTCGGTTTACCTGGCAGAAAAACCAATTAATTAAGTAATTATAATCTCTAACTTTTAGATGATACCGTAGACAAGCTAAATTGTTATCGTAGACTTGTCCCAGATATTATCTTACTTATTTTAAGTTAATATGAATGCCAACATAGTCATATCTAAGTCTACTCTTTTACTTAAATAAAAATTACTATACTTGGGTAAGCCAATATTTAGAATTAAAAATATGGAAGAGCGAATAATTAATATTTTATTAGTGGAGGATGATGAAGTTGATGTAATGAATGTCAAACGAGCATTCAAAAAATACAAGATAACTAATCCTTTATACTTAGCAGGAAATGGGTTGGAAGCCTTGGATATGTTGCGTTCCCAAGATGGAAAGCCACCTCAAGTACCAGCAGATAGGAGATTGATTTTATTAGACCTCAATATGCCTAAAATGAACGGTCTAGAATTTCTCCATGCATTAAGAGAAGATAAAAATTTAAAACGGACTCCTGTAATTGTCCTTACTACTTCCGATGAAGATAAAGACCGCATAGAAGCTTATAACTTAAATGTGGCAGGATATATACTCAAACCTGTTACTTTTACCAATTTTGCCGAAGTGATGGTGGCATTGAATAAATACTGGACTTTGTGCGAAATGCCCTAATCATTAATCAGATAATGAGTGATAATCAGTTTTCCATATTATTAGTAGATGATGATGAAGTCGATCGCCTGACGGTAAAGCGAGCTTTGAAAAAAGCAGTTTTTCCTGGTTGCTTAACAGAAGCCAGAAATGGCGAAGAAGCACTCTCTATTATTCAAAATAACCAAAGTAATTTAGTTAACTTTTCAGAAACCAATAATCCTTCTCAGGTTGTTAATCCTAACTTGAATATTTTCGACCTAATTTTACTTGATTATCGTTTACCAGATATTGATGGCTTACATCTAATAGCAGAAATCAAAGCTCTTAAGATCGATCTACCTTTAATTGTTTTAACAGGACAAGGAGACGAGGAAATTGCTGTCGAAATAATGAAAGCTGGAGCAGCAGATTATTTAGCAAAATCTAAAATTGAACCGAATAACTTAGTTAAAGCAATAAGGAATGCTATCCGTATTCACAAGGCAGAACAAGCAGTAGAACTGGCTAATAAGCAGATTCGGGCTAGTAATGAATTATTAGTCCAGAAAAATCAAGAATTGGAAAAACAACAGCAGCAAATTAAGTTACAGAATATTCAATTGCAAGAATCTTATAATCTTAAATCAGAGTTTTTGGCAACTATGTCTCATGAATTGCGAACTCCGATGAATGCCATTATGGGTTTTTCTCAACTACTTTTACGTCAATACCCTGACCCTCTTTCTGAGCATCAGCAAAATCTAGTACGGCGAATTTTTAATAATAGTAAGAATTTGCTAGAAATGATTAATGAAATGCTGGATTTTTCTAAAATTGAGGCAGGTAAATTAGAGTTAAATCTACAAAAATTTGACCTTAATTATTTAATTAAATTAACTGTAGAAGAATTACGTTCTTTAGCTGTACAAAAACAACTGGATTTAGTTACTGAAATCGAATTAGAAGACCCCTTTTTAATTCAAGATTCTAATTTTATCAAACGAACCATAGTTAACTTAGTTTCCAATGCTATCAAGTTTACTGAATCAGGAGAAGTAAAAGTAAAAGCCTGGTCAATAGATGCCACAAAAATTGCGATCGAAGTTACAGATACAGGTATTGGTATTGCACCAGAAGATCGGGAAAAAATCTTTCAAGCTTTCAGGCAAGCAGATCAAAGCTTTACCCGCCAACATTCAGGTACAGGACTGGGTTTAGCCATTACAGAATCTTTAGTCAAAATGATGGGTGGAAAAATCTCTTTACAGAGTAAATTGGGAGAAGGAACAACTTTTACTGTAGAAATCCCTCGTAGGTATGATGTTTAATTTCTCCCCCATCTTCCCCTTTACTATTCGGATATTACTACCATCGACAGAGTCAAGTTTTCTTAAAATTTATTTACAATATATGTAAATCAAAGAAATAATAATTAACAATTATGGATGGGTTAGAAAACAACCTTTCGATGGAGCAAGAATTGAATCACAGGATATTTAGCGATCGCGTGCAAGAATTATCCCGTGAAGATGCTCAAAACTTATTAATACAGATGCACAAACAGATGATGTATAAAGACAATCTCTAC
>JBFRWE010000114.1:0-2889 GCA_051439345.1 Xenococcaceae cyanobacterium | reverse complement strand
TAGCAGATACTGAATTAACTAGTATTTCTGAAATCTTAGCCGAACCTAAAGACGAGATGGAAGTCAGAATTCGCGGTCAGATCATTGACCAAGAAGCAGGAGAAGATGATTATATCTTTACAGATGGTCAAGATAAAATTACTCTAGAGATAGCTCAAGAAAACTTTCAATACTCTCCAGATGAGACTATAGAAATTTATGGAATAGTTAGCTTAGAGTCAATGCATAAAGAAGACGACCACGATCCAACTCCAGAAGCAGTAGAAATCGAAGTTAAAGAAATCAAACTAGTCCAAGAGTGATACACTCTTATACTGATTTGAAATATAAGTGATCTCCCATTCTTAATTTTCATCATAGTAAAGCTGAGTAAAGGAGCAAACTAGTACTCTGCCAAGTTTGAATTGATGAACTGAGTTAGATGTAGGAAGTATAGGAAGCAATTTTTCCCACATCTCCCTTGTCCCCCTCATCTCATCTAACTAGGAATTTATGAATATGTCTTAACTTAAGTTTGTATTGCTATAATTTAGCAACCAATTGGCAGCAGTTGCCCGACGAGTTTGTCTCGGACCAAATTCACCGATTTTATAACCTTTAAAACCTAACTTTTCTTTTAATAATTGTTTGTTCTCTTTGGGGATAGAACGAGTAAGCTGAACGGTTGGAGGACGATTCTCAATAAAATCTGGAGGTTCAGGATACTTTTCTCTCCATTCTTCAGCAACATTACTGTTATCCCAACTTTGGTTAGCTTCGTCATAGCGATAGCCTAAATAATGCCACACTAAACGATTAACAGTAGCATCATCAATTTCTTCTTTGAGAATTGCCCAAATCGTATCTGTGTCTAAAGGGGGTAAGTTAGTCATTAGTGGTTAGTTATTAGTTATTAGTTTTAGATTACTATTTAGTTGGCACTTATTTCTGTTCCTCTCCGCCATACTCGTGTTGGTGTTTCAACATTTTCTCCATTTTCAATCAAAATGATTTTAGATTAAGTATGTAATCTCTTTCATAATCTTTTGTTCAATGAACGAGAGAATTTTCTCTATACTTTCAAAAACTGAGCAAGATTATTAAACTATAAAATTATATTGCTCAATATGTGGTAACTATGTCTTTTTCCTCTCAACCTCTGACTTATCCTCACACTCATCAAGATAACCAAATCGATCGCTATCATGGTATTGAGGTAAAAGACCCCTATCGCTGGCTGGAAAATCCCGACTCGGAGGAAACTAAAGCTTGGGTGACGGCACAAAATGAGGTGACATTTGGTTATTTAGAACAAATCCCTGGTAGAGCCAAAATTAAACAGAGAATTACGCAACTATGGGATTATGAAAAGTTTGGTATTCCTTTTAAGCGAGGAAATAGATATTTCTATTTTAAAAATGATGGTTTGCAAAATCAAAGTGTTCTTTATACTTTAAAATCTTTAGATGATGAACCAACGGTATTGTTAGATCCTAATACCCTATCAGAAGATGGCACAGTTGCTTTATCTGGGTTATCTATTAGTGACGATGGTAATTTAATGGCTTATGGTTTATCTACTTCTGGTTCGGATTGGATTGAATATAAAGTTAGAAAAGTAGAAACAGGCACAGATAGAGAAGATATTATTAAATGGATTAAGTTTTCTGGGGTATCTTGGAGAAAAGATAATCAAGGTTTCTTTTACAGTCGTTACGATGAACCCAACGAACAAACAAAACTAGAAGATATTAATTACTATCAAAAGCTGTATTATCATCGTTTGGGCACTCCTCAATCAGAAGATATCTTAATTTATCATCGTCCTGACCAAAAAAAATGGGGTTTTAGGGGTAATGTAACTGAAGATGGACGCTATTTAATTATTAGTGTGTGGCGAGGCACAGACCCCAAAAATTTAGTTTTTTATCAAGATTTACAAGATCCTGAAGTGAAAGTTGTCGAGTTAATTAGAGAATTTGAAGCAGACTATAGTTTTATCGATAATGATGGTTCTATATTTTGGTTTCAGACTGATTTAGATGCACCTCGAAGAAGAGTAATTGCGATCGATATTAATAATCCCAGTCCAGAGAATTGGCAAGAAATCATATCTGAATCAGACAATACTTTACAAGGAATAGGTGTACTTAATAATCAATTTGTTGCTAATTATTTAAAAGATGCGCGATCGCAAATTAAAATATTCAATTTAGATGGTACTTTTGTCCGTGAAGTCACTTTGCCAGGAATTGGTTCTGCTGGTGGATTTGGTGGAAAAAGATACGATACCGAAACTTTTTATACTTTTACTAGTTTTACCTTTCCTCCTACTATCTATCGCTACGATATGACAACAGGAGAAAGCACCCTGTTTCGTCAACCAACTGTTGATTTTAATCCCGAAGAATATCAAACTCAGCAAGTCTTTTATAGCAGTAAAGATGGGACAAAAATACCCATGTTTATTACTCATAAAAAGGGATTAAAGCTAGATGGTAACAATCCTACCTATCTCTATGCTTATGGTGGTTTTAATGTATCGATCACCCCCAGTTTTTCTATTAGTAATCTAGTCTGGATGGAAATGGGGGGAATATATGCAACTGCAAATCTGCGTGGTGGTGGTGAATATGGAGAAGAATGGCACAAAGCAGGGATGAAAGCCAATAAACAGAATGTCTTTGATGATTTTATTGCTGCTGCTGAATGGTTAATAGACAATCAATATACTTCTAGAGATAAACTGGCGATCGCGGGTGGAAGTAATGGCGGTTTGCTAGTTGGTGCTTGCATGACTCAACGTCCAGATTTATTTGCAGCAGCCTTACCCGCAGTGGGGGTGATGGATATGCTGCGCTTTCACAAGTTTACTATTGGTTGGGCGTGGTGTTCGGAATATGGTAGTCC
>JBFRWE010000113.1:0-4589 GCA_051439345.1 Xenococcaceae cyanobacterium | reverse complement strand
TATAAATTGCTTTTTTAGACATGGTTTGAATAATGCAATCCCAGTCCTCATCAGTAAAAGGTTTCTGGGACATTATCTTGATGATCCGCTCTCTATTTTCATCAGGAAAAGGTTCAAGAGAAAGAGCCACTTGATAAGGCTCAGCTTCACTTCCTTGCACCTTAGCAAATACCTGCCTTGCGGTAAATTCAATACTGAGAACATTTCCTTCCCTAGCATAGTTACGTCCTCTTTCTAACCGCTTTTTAAAACGATAAGAGTCGAGCAACTCTAGCCAACGTTCTACCCACCATTCTCTACCTTGTATTTCAAATTTATTGCTATCGTTCACAGTAATTGATTTTTCGTCTAAGTCAAAGATTTTGGCTGTGTTAGTTATTAGCTATTAATATCTTTCTATAATGTATCCTAATTCCTGTTCAATATCTAATTGACTGTGCAAAAACAAGTAAATTTTACCTCTTGGCTTGACAAAGATACTTTTGCTGCTTGGTTATTTCTTGCACCTGCTTTAATTGTGCTTGGTGTTTTTCTGTTTTATCCTATTGCCTATTTACTTTATTTGAGTTTTACCACTGGGAGTTTTACCGTTGAAGGAATTCAATGGGTTGGTTTACGTAACTATCTCAGGTTATTTACCGACTCCGACTTTGGGCAAGTAATTAGCAATACAATTTACTTTACAATTGCTACAGTTATCCCTGCTATTATTATTCCTCTAGGACTAGCAGTTTTACTCAATCAATCTATTGCTTGGCGAGGAATTTTACGAGCTGCTTATTTTATTCCTTCAATTACTTCTCTGGTGGCGGTAGGATTAGGTTTTCGTTGGCTCTTTCAAACAGAAGGACCGGTTAATAATTGGTTGCTGCAACTGGGAATACATCCTATCCCTTGGTTGAGTAGTACAGTGTGGGCGATGCCTATCTTAATTTTACTCAGTACCTGGAAACAGTTGGGGTTTAACTTAGTAGTTTTCTTGGCAGGGTTACAGATTATTCCTCAATCTCGTTATGAAGCTGCCGAATTAGATGGGGCAAATGCTTGGGCAAAGTTTTGGTATATTACTTTACCAGGATTAAGACCTACTATTGTTTTTGCTACAATCACTACCGCAATTTTTACTCTACGTAGTTTTGAGCAGGTTTATATTATTACTGGGGGAGGACCTCTAAATTCTACTAATATTTTGGTTTATTATATCTACGAACAAGCTTTTGCTCGCTTTGAATTTGGTTATGCAGCAGCAGCAGCAACAGTCCTTTTAGCGATCGCTGCTATCTTAGTTTATCTACAGTTAAAGATTTGGCGTTCTGATTAAGATTAAGATGAAAATTTTCTCATCAAAGTTTCATCAAAAGTCCATAAACAGTTGCTTTGATTGAAGTAGAAAGTCTGCTAAAGGAGTTAATAAAGCTTCATTTAACCACCTCTGAAAGCTTATTTTTGCACAGAACTGAGGAGTATAGAGATGGAACAACAAAATCAAATCCAAGCTGTTGACCCAAGTCAACAAGAAGAAGAAAAAGGGAAAAAAGAAAGAGTTAAAGCTACTTTTAGTCTTCTTAATCACCTCGTTAAAGCTTATAATGAAGTGGAAACCTATGTGAAGCGTGGTATAACACTTTTCGGATTGGGAAGTATCATTGCAGGTGTTTCTTTTGGGGCTGGTCAACAAGTTTCTCAAAAAGAAACTGATATGCTTAATAGTCTAAATAACTCCTCTACTTCTCAAGTTCAATCTGCTCCCCAACAGGTTATTAATCCTACTCTTCCTAATGGTCAACCTTCTGTTATTTATTTAGCCCCAGTTCATAGCCAACATGGGTTTATTCCTACTCATAATCCTTTGCCTGTAACAGCACCAACTAATACAACTAATCTTCAAGTACAACCAGCACCAACTCCTGTTCCTGCCTCGAAAACGGCAACTAGTTCCCCTCTACAACTAGCACCAACTCATGTTCCTGCCTCGAAAACGGCAACTAGTTCTCCTGTACAACCAGCACCAACTCCTGTTCCTGCCTCGAAAACGGCAACTAGTTCCCCTGTACAACCAGCACCAACTCCTGTTGCTACATCTAAATCCCCAACCGCTACCAGTACACCAGAAATACAGACCACAGTTAGAAAACCTGCAATTTTCAAACAACCCCAATCTGAACCTACAAATCGAGAAAAGCAGACCACAGTTAAACAGCCTTCAATTTTTAAACCATCTCAATCTGAATCTGTGAATAGTGTGGTAACAGATGTAGAGCAAACCGTAGAACCATTACAACAAGTATCAGGTATACTTTCAGGTTTAAAACAAACGGTAGAACCTTGGGTAAACGAAAGTAAGTAGTTAGTAGTTAGTAGTTAGTAGGGATTTGATCCTATAAAATGATATCAATACAGATTTGATACTATGACTACAGTAACTGATTCTACTGCTAAAAATATCTCTGGGATTGGGGGGAAAGTCGATCGCTATAATTGGCATTGGCAAGGAAAACAATACAGAGTGGTCTACGAAACTATCGGACAAGGAAACCAACTATTATTACTTCCTGCTTTTAGTACAGTTTCCAGTCGCACAGAAATGAAAGGTATTGCCCAGATACTAGCTTCTCAATATGAAGTTACTGTTTTAGATTGGTTGGGTTTTGGTGATTCTGAACGTCCTCCAGCAAATTATAATCCTGTTCTGTTTAGGCAATTATTGCAAGATTTTGTGGAAACGGTTTGTAATCGTCCCATTATCATTATTGCTGCGGGTCACGCTTCGGGATACGCCTTACAGATAGCTAAAGATAACCCAAGCATTGTCTCTAAACTTATTTTCGTTGCTCCTACTTGGCAAGGTCCTTTGCGAGTAATGGGTTTACCTGAGGGTATGAGAAAGGTCGTTAAAAACTTAGTGCGATCGCCTTTAATTGGACAAATACTGTACTATCTTAATACTCTGCCTTCTTTTCTGCGCTTGATGTATAAACGTCATGTCTATGTGGAAGAAACTAAGTTAACGCCCGAATTTATTGCCCAAAAACACCAAATCACCTCAAAAAAAGGGGCAAGATATGCACCTGCTGCTTTTGTGACAGGATCGCTCGATCCTGTCCCTAGCAGAGAACAGTTTTTGAGTTATCTATCATCTTTATCTATGCCTGTGTCAATGGTGCTAGCGGAAAATGCACCACCAAAATCAAAGGCAGAAATGAAAGCAATGGCGGAGTTAGAAAAAGTACAAACAGTTCAATTACCAGGAACTTTAGGTATTCATGAAGAGTATGCTGAAATTGTCGGGGAAACAATTCAGCAGTTTTTGTGATTAGGTAATTTCCAGCAAAGAATATACCAAATAAATTAATTATTTAAAACTCCAAGCAGCTAAGGCTAAACAACCCCAACCCACTAAAAAAGCAACTCCTCCCAAGGGAGCAACTGCTCCTAACCACTTAATCCCGCTTAAACTAAGGGCATAAAGACTACCAGAAAACAGAACTACACCAGCAATAAAAGCAAAGCCAGCAGTGTTTAACAATGTGGGTGCTACTTCACTACGACTTAAAAGCAAGCCGATCGCTAGCAAAGCCAAAGCATGATACATTTGATACCTACTACCAGTCTCAAAAATCGCTAAAGCCCTTTCACTTAATCTTTCTTTGAGAGCATGAGAGGCAAATGCTCCACCAGCTACAGATAAACCTGCTAAGATAGCAGCGATCGATAAAAAGAATCTAGTCACAACTCCCCATAATCCCTAGTATCTATTTAGAGCAGTATAACTTTAATCAGTGAACAGTAAATATTTAATCGTTTACTGTTCACTGTTAATGCTTCTATTCTCCACTAATTTGAATTAAAACAGTACGACGACGAGGACCATCTAATTCAAAAAATAATACCGATTGCCATTTTCCCAATGCCATTTTTCCCTCAACAATGGGAATAGTTTCACTGTTATTCAGCATCATGGCTATTAAATGGGAATGAGCATTGATTGGTTCATCAGGAGGAACATCTCTTAAATGCAAATCATTGTGTAAATATTTATCTGTAGATGGTGCTAGCTTGTGAAAGTGATTTTTTAGGTCTTCGAGTAATCTAATTTCATATTCGTTAATGGCAAAAGCAGTTGTTGTATGACGAGAAAAGACTATCACTTGACCACTTTGAATTGAGGTTTTGGCAATAATTGCTTCTATTTGAGGGGTTAGGTTGTGAATATTAATTCCTGCTTCAGTTTCAAGTTCAATAAATTTATTTATAATTGGCATTTTCTAATTCTTTTAGACTAAACTTTCTGATGACTACTGTATTTCAATTCGCCAAGCAAATAAAATAAGAGTTCCCCAATTGGAATACAACAAGTACAAAGTACGCATAACCTATTGATCGGTTTACTTTTAGAGCAAAGTAAACCAGATGATGAAATTAAAGATAAATTTTTCTTACTTCTGCTAGGGTGCAATGCTTTTGGTTGAATAATTAAAGGATAGGTGATAAATATAGTTTGACAGTGAAATTTTAAGGCGATGGCATCAGAAGGATATCAAGAGCAGCCAATAGTTAACTGGGGAACACCAGTCACCGCAGACTCCGTC
>JBFRWE010000112.1:0-8892 GCA_051439345.1 Xenococcaceae cyanobacterium | reverse complement strand
CCAATTAGATCGGCATCTTTAAATTTCATTCCTGCTCTACCATCGCGATCGTCTAGGAGGGTTTCTATTCCTACCTGATTTAAGTCTTGATAGAGTTTTTCTGCTGCTGTTACTTGTTCTTGACTAGAAGTATTGGGAATAACCACAATGACTTGATAGGGAGCGATCGCCACAGGCCAAATAATCCCATTTTTGTCATAAGATTGTTCTACTGCTGCTTGTGCCAATCTAGATACACCAATGCCATAACAACCCATCCACAGAGGTTGTTCTTTTCCTGCTTCGTCGGTATAAGTAGCTCCCATAGCCTGGGAGTATTTTGTACCTAATTGAAAGATATGGCCTGCTTCTATACCCCTAGCACTCTGTAAAATTTGCTTAGGAGCGTGGAGAGCGCGATCGCCTGCCTGGGCGGTACGAACATCTACAATTAATTTAGGTAAGCTGAATTCTTGATCCCAATTTGCTCCAACTACGTGATAGCCTGACTCGTTAGAACCTGTAACAAAGTCAGTTAACTCGACTATAGTTTTATCTGCTATACGTACAAATTTAGCTGCAACGTTTTTGCTATGGGCAATATAGTCATCGTCTAAATTAGGCGCAATATAACCTAGAGGTAAAGGCTTAGCTGCCCATTTTTGCTGACTAGTGGCATCTGGTACTGTTAGAGCAATAATTGTTTGAGCCTTGTATTGAGGAGCAAGTTTAACTAATTCATTTTGTAGTTTAACTTCATTCACATCGCGATCGCCTCGAATACTCACTAACACTAAAACAGTCATACCATTGTCATAAACTGTTTCATACAAAACGTTTTTAACTATGTTGGTAGGAGAGCATTTTAAGAATTTACACAGTTTCTCGATGGTTTCTGTCCCAGGAGTTTCTACTTTTTCATAACTAGTAAAAGGCGAGGCTTCTACATCAGCAGGTAGAGAATCTGCTTTTTCCACATTAGCTGCATATTTGCCATCTTCGGTATAGAGAATCTCGTCTTCTCCCGCATCCGCTAATACCATAAATTCTTGGGAACCAGAACCACCGATCGCCCCAGAATCTGCTTCTACTGGACGAAAAGCTAACCCACAACGAGTTAGAATGTTACGATAGGCGCGATCCATGTCTTGATAAGTCTGTTTTAAACTTGCTTCATCAGTGTGGAAAGAATAAGCATCTTTCATGATGAATTCTCTACCCCGCATTAGACCAAAGCGAGGACGAATTTCATCGCGGAATTTAGTTTGAATTTGGTAGAGATTGAGGGGAAGCTGACGATAAGAGCGAATCATATCTTTAGCGATCGTGGTAATTACCTCTTCATGGGTAGGACCTAAACCCAATTGTCGATCTGCTCGATCGATCAAAGAAAACATAATCCCTTCTGCTTTAGTATAGGTATCCCAACGACCAGATTCTTGCCATAACTCCGCAGGTTGCAATTGAGGTAATAAACATTCTTGGGCTAAGCTAGCATCCATTTCTTCTCGTACAATCTGGGATACTTTCTTGAGTACGCGCCACATCAATGGTAGATAAGTATAAATACCACTACCTATGCGCCGAATATAACCTGCCCGCAGAAGTAATTTGTGGCTAGGAATTTCTGCCTCTGCTGGATCTTCCCGCAGAGTAACAAATAGCATTTGAGATAACCGCATCAGTTTTACCCCGATAAATCAATAATTACTATCTCATCATTTCGTTCTTTATCTTATAGTGATTAGCTTAAATCACCTATATTGATCTATAGAACACCCTAAAGCCAAATCTACAGTAAGCTGTATATCATCAGTAGTTTTGCTTCTGGTTATGGTGATATACACAATACAATACTCGAATATTTGACTAAATTTGTTGTTTTGATGAAGCAAAGTTTGATTTGAGAATACTTATTTAAAATTTCAATTAATTATGCCTATTTTCTGCATTAATATCTAGTAATTTCCTGGATATCGAGTTATACCTAAAGAGTAATATTTAAAACTAAATTAATTTCTATTAGTCAATCAAATTTATTTCAAAAGGCATTAGGAAAATTAAAATGCAAATACAAAACGAACAAATAAACAGAAATATTATGGAAGTGTTAGTAGCGGAAGAAATAGAACGTCAAATTAATCGCTATCCTGATAATATTAGACAATATTTAAATCGGGTAGAAGTAGCTACTCATGCTCTTAATCGTTTACCTCCTTTATATGCTTCTTGCCATGAAGGTTTCAATAAGCAAAAGTTAAAAGGAAGAACAGAGCATAGTGCTAAGATTACTAAGACCGTTCGTCAAGCTTTTGCTGCGGTGCAAAAAGATTTATTACGTAGTTCTACTCCTTTAGTTTCTGAAAAAATTCATGAATCTCAAGAAGCTAAAAAAGCTTTACAAGAACTAATTGATTTTTTACCTCATCAAGAATTTTCTTGGGAAAAACTAGTTAAATTAATCAAGCCAGCTTTAGTTCAATTGAGTCATCAAGGTAACTTGGATATAGCAGATGCAATTCGTGACAGTGGCTTTAAAAGCGTATCTAAATCTAGTACTGGATGGAGTACTTCTGTTTATTCTAAGTAATATGCTAGTCAAAAGTCTTTTGTCATTAGTGTTGTGTCATTTATCTATTATCATCTATAGTCAATTTTGTTTAGGTACTTGTTGATTAGTTTTGACAAATTGGGTAGTTTCAATCTGTTTCTCTAACTCTTGAGTAGAAGATACTAAACTACTCAATCCTTGCACTAAATCTCTGACACTATTACGAAATTCAGGATCTCCAGTAATTTCGTCTAAATCTGCGGTAATTTTCTGCGTATTAGCAAAAGTAGCCCTAGCAGAATCTAGGGTTTGTTGTAACGTTACTAGATTGTTAGGATTATTAAAAGCAGTGGAAATATCCTTTAAATTAGCTGAGGCCTCAGCAACATTAGCTGTTAAAGTTTCTAAGTCTTTGGCTAATTTTTGGGTATCGGTTGAGGCTAGGGTCTGATCTAATTGAACAGTTAAACTATACAGGCGATCGCTAGTATTTTTAATACTATCTAAAGTTGTTACTAAATTATCCTGATTTTGTTCCAGTAACGTATTTAAATTAGCAGTCAATTGGTTAAGTTGGTCGGCTGTAACTTGATATTTTTCTGCTGTGGCAGCGATTTGACCAGAAGAATTATTGGCTAGATTAGTAATTGATTCTGCTGCCGAAGAAAAAGTTTTTAATTCTCGTTCAACACTCCCTAGAAGTTGTGACATTTCTTGTCCTAATTCTGTGGCTTCTTCCGCAGCTAGAGAGGTGTTTTTGACCGCAGCATTGAGATTGTCAAAAAAGCGCGGATCGCTATACAGAGTAGTCATTTTAAAGGTGAGAGGAAGTAAATCGTCTAGAGTAATTCCTGGTTGTCCCTGGAGACGATCGCTATCGCAAATAATTGTCTCAGGATCGCAGTCTCGGCTAAGAGGATTCATGTTGGCTGCTCGCTCGGCTAATTCGGTTTGGGGAAGAATATCAATAAAAGTTTCGCCAATTAAACCAGAACTACTTGCTTGTAAACTGGCTTCTTTAGGAATCAATAAATCATCAGAAAAAATCTCCATAATCACATCCACCCCATTGCTAGCTGGTTGGATTTCAGTAATTCTGCCTACCTTAAGTCCCCGATAGCGAACTGAATCCCCTACTTGAATGCCGTTGACGTTGGGAAATTCGCCAATAATTTCATATCTTCGATCGCGAAAATTAATTCCTCGCAACCATAAGACAGCACTACCAAATAAAACTATTCCCACTAAAGCCAGTAGACCTACAGAACCTTCCCTAATCGTTCGCGAGCGCAACATTTTTTTCCTCCTATTCCCATTTTAGTTTACTCAATTACACGAATAGGTCCTTTGGTACTGGCACTAAAAAACTGTCTAACCAGAGGATTATCCGTGGTATCTATTTCTTCTACACTGCCTGACCATTGAATTTTGCCTCCGTAGAGAAAAAGAACTCGATCGGCTGTACGGCGTATAGTACTATTTTGGTGACTAACCATAACATAAGTACCACATCCATGTTCGTTACATTGTAGTTGACGAACCAAATCTTCAATTACTGTTGAAGCAATGGGATCGAGTCCCGCAGTAGGCTCATCATAAAGAATAACTTCAGGATTGTTTTTCGGCTCTTCAGGGTTAGACATAACAGCACGGGCAAAACTAACTCGTTTACGCATCCCCCCTGATAATTCTGAGGGATAAAGAGTTCCTGTACCTTTTAATCCCACCATTTCTAGCTTGTCTTCCACTATTTCCCCAATTTTGTGGGAGGAGAGATGGGAATGCTGATAGAGAGAAAAACCGACATTTTCCTCTACCGTCAAGGAGTCAAATAAAGCTGCCTGCTGAAATACCATACTAATCCCTAAAGGGTCTTCTCCATCCTCAATTAAACCTTTCCGTTTTTGTCCTTTAATATAGATTTCCCCTTCATCGGCAGGTAATAATCCAGCAATAATACGCAGGATAGTTGATTTCCCTGTTCCTGAAGGACCAATAATGACTAGGGCTTCTCCTAGATAAATAGTCAAATCAACGCGATCGAGAATAACATTTTTGCCAAAGGATTTAGATACTCCTTTGAGTTCAATGATCGGTTCTTTTTGATCCTTTATACTCGCTTCCATCATCGCCAATCAAGTGTGCAAATTTATCTATTCCTCTATTTCTAAACCAAAAATACGAGCAACAGATTTATCTACTTTATAACCAGAATCGATCGATTCTAGGGGGTCTTTCCTTAATCTATGGCGCAAACAAAGGATAATGACTCGGCGAATATCGTCTACGGTTACTTCCGTTCTACCTTCAAAAGCTGCTAAGGCTTTAGCTGCACGGTTAGTAACAATATCTCCTCGTAAACCATCTACATCCAATTCAGAACAAACCTCAGAGATTTTTACCCGCAAATCGTAATCAATATTTACTTTAGGGAGTAGTTGTTGAGCTTGAACCAGTTTATTTTGGAGTTCTTCTTGCTCCTGTTGATATTTATCAGAAAATTCGGGTGGGTTAGCGTCAAATGCTGCTCTTTGTTCGACTATTTGCACTCGGAGATTTGGTTCTTTGACTGTATGGATTTCTGCGTGCATACCAAAGCGATCGAGTAATTGAGGGCGTAATTCTCCTTCTTCGGGGTTTCCTGAGCCTACTAACACAAATCTGGCGGGGTGACGAATAGAAATACCTTCCCTTTCTACAGTATTCCAACCACTAGCAGCAGAATCGAGGAGAACATCTACTAAGTGATCGTCGAGGAGGTTAACTTCATCTACATAGAGAATACCTCGATTAGCTTTAGCTAAAAGTCCAGGTTCAAAGGCTTTAACCCCTTCAGAAAGAGCCTTCTCAATATCGATAGTACCGCAGACTCTATCTTCGGTTGCACCTAAAGGTAAGTCAACCATTTGGACTTTTTGCTTGACAATATCTATGGGGAGTTTTTGCTCGAGTTTTTGTTTAATCTCCTCACTCATTAAATCTGCGTCTTGAGGATCGCTATTAAAAGGATCGTTTGCCACCACTTCAATTTCTGGAAGTAAATCCGCTAAAGCACGAATGGTAGTAGATTTACCTGTACCGCGATCGCCCATAATCATTACCCCACCAATTTTGGGATCGATTACGTTAAGTAAAAGAGCGAGTTTCATCTCTTCTTGTCCCACAATGGCAGTAAAGGGAAATACTACGCGACGGGTTTTGGGAGGAGCTTGGAGTGTTGCAGTCATAGGTAATTTACAAGCTAAGATTATTATTAGTTACTGTTAACTATTTTTTGAGAAACGTATCTCATTGTGCCATGTTTTCGGGTTCTTGCGGTGCAGGAACAATGATATATCCTCTGTTGATATCTCCTAATACTAAGTTACGTTCTTTTCCCCAATACCACCAATGAGCAGCAACATAAGCACATAAGAGGCTATCTAATTGGTCTTCAATAGTTTTAAGTTCTTTCCCAGTTATTTTCGGGGGAATAGTAGGAATAGTTGGCAAACTATTTAGGGATAAAGTAGGAATTAGGGTGGGTAGAATAGTAACAATATAGTTGTTTAGTTTACTTAATTCTGTAGCGCGATTGTCTAATCTGCCTTTTTTATATTTAAGTATTCGAGCTAGACTAAATAAGTTTATGGTAGCTGGATGAGGAAAAACTTCAATTTGATATCTTCCTGGTTGCTTTGGTTTAATTTTGGGTGCGTGAAAAAAACCTCTTTGTTCTAAACTCAAACCAAAATTCACAGTCCTTTGAGCGAAAGGACGAGTTAAATTGGCAGGATAACACCCTGCATGATAGCGACCAAAGTATTTATGAGTTAATTTATCTGGTAGTCTCATTCCTGTTTGATTAGGAATAAGTGTTGGTGCATCTACAGCAATTAAAGCTGATTCTGTTTTGGAGACAAAGCGATCGAGCCAAGTTAAGATTGACTCTATTTCTAATTTGCTAGTTAAGTCGATTATTTCTAAGCAGTTATTGTGCCAATCTAGACAACATAATCCACTTGCCCCCGATTGCCATCCTAAGTCAATTCCGATAAATTTCATCTAAATCTATTTGAGGAAAAAGTTATTAGCGGTAATTAAGTTTTGTGTCTAACATAACAAGAACTAATAGAAGCATCTGATATTCTATCGCTATTATTGGCATCAAGATAGGAAATCATGAATAGACGTACATTGCTCAAGCTAGTTGGTAGAGCAGGAGGTGTAGCAGCAGTTCTGACAACTATGAAAGCGATGGGCTTACTTCATGCTACTGTCACTGGAACAGAAATTCCTAACTTGCCTAGGGGTTCTGGAGAGGGTGTAAAAGTTGTTATTCTCGGTGCAGGAATTGCAGGAATGACGGCAGCTTATGAATTGTCAAAAGCAGGTTATGAGTGTACTATTCTAGAGGCTCGCGATCGCGCTGGGGGAAGATGTTGGACAATTCGCGGTGGTGATCCAATTCGTGAGTTAGATAGTGAGCAATCATGCACTTTTGAATCCGCAGATTATCTATATCTAAATCCTGGTGCAGCCCGTATTCCTCATCATCATCAAGGCGTATTGAGCTATTGCAAAGAGTTTGGCGTACCACTTCAGGTAATTGTCAATGAAAACCGAGCCTGTTACCTACAAGACGATAATGCCTTTGATGGTAAGCCTGTACTAAATCGTCGTGTTATCAATGACAGTCGGGGTTATCTGACAGAACTACTCGCCAAAGCTATTAGCCAAAATGCTTTGGAACAGGAGGTTTCAGCAGCAGATCAAGAACGTATTCTCGAAATGCTCAAAAGCTTTGGTAGTCTCAATGCGGATCTCCTTTACACTGGTTCAAGTCGTGCTGGCTATACAGAAGCACCTGGTTCTGGCTTAAAATCTGGTAGGACTTACGATCCGATTAATTTATCGGAGCTATTGCAATCAGATTTCTGGGAGTTAAAGATGAATTTTAGCGAGAGCTACAACCAGTCAGCAACTATGCTAGAACCTATTGGGGGTATGGATCGAATTGCTCAAGGGTTTGAGCAAAGAGTGGGTAATCTTATTGCTTATAATGCAGAAGTAAAGCAAATTCGCAAGACTGATTTTGGTGTTCGTATAGTATATGTAGATAAAACATCGGATAAGGAAGCATTGCTTGATGCCAATTTTGCGATTTGTACCTTTCCGTTGTCAGTTCTCCATACCCTCGATACAGACTTTGCCCCAGAATATCAAGAAGCGATCGCTGTAGGGGCAAAATCTTATATACGTGCTGTCAAACATGGGTTTCAGGCTAAACGTCGCTTTTGGGAAGAAGATTATCAAATCTACGGTGGCATTTCTTGGACGACAAGAGACATCACACAAATTTGGTATCCTGCTGCTGGTTTTCATCAACCAACGGGTATCGTTATTGGGGCTTATATATGGAATAATGAGATAGGCGATCGTATTGCTGCCATGCCTATTGAAGAACGATTACAAAAGGCAGTGGAAGATGGCAAAGTAATTCACCCCAATTATGATAAAGAACTGAATATAGACACAGGGGTGAGTGTGGCGTGGGGTAAGATTACTTATAGCCTCGGTGGTTGGATGGAATGGTCAGAAGAAGCACGAGCAACAGCCTATAAGACTCTGCTTCAACCAGATGAATCTATTTATTTTGCGGGAGAACACATGAGTTACTTAACAGGATGGCAGGAAGGGGCGATTCTCTCGGCACATGACGCGGTGCGGGGAATCTCAGTTCAATTGCAAGCAATGAGAGCATAATTAATGTGAGTAGTTAGTAGGTAGAGACAAGGCATGCCTTGGCTGTACTAGTTAGTAGTTAGGAGTGAGAGAGATGATCGAGAAAGGGAAGAAAATAGTCTGGATACCATTAGTTTTGATAGGATTGGCGATCGCGCTAATGTTAACAAGACCTCACCCATTATTAGCACAAGAAGTAATTCGTTATCCTATTCCTAATTCTGATTTTCCCATTGCTCGTGCGGTGGAGTTGCCCGCTAATGCCCAGTTGGTTTATGTGAGTGGGCAAGTACCACCTATAGTAAATACAGATGCGCCCAGAACTTCTATCGAAGCATTCGGAGATACAAAAACTCAGACGGTAGGCGTTTTAGAACGTATTCAATCAATATTGACTGATGCGAATTTAACTATGGGTGATGTGGTGAAAATGCAAGTATTTTTGGTGGGAGATCCTAACAATGATGGCAATATGGATTTTGCTGGATTTATGGAAGGATACACCCAGTTTTTTGGGACTAAAGAACAGCCCAATTTACCTGCTCGTTCTGCCATGCAAGTTGCAGGATTAGTTAATCCTGGTTGGTTAGTAGAAATCGAAGTAGTCGCTGTGCGGATGAGATAATCCCAGCAAGAAC
>JBFRWE010000111.1:0-4710 GCA_051439345.1 Xenococcaceae cyanobacterium | reverse complement strand
AGATCGTCCAAGATTATTTCTGTTGTAATTGTATTTACTTTAGTTTCAAACTTGTGGTTAAAATGCTTTAACTGATTCATAGCAGCGTTAGTTTCCAATTTATTTTCAAGATGACCAACTGTTAGATGAGGTTTATAAAAATGTCTTCTAGATAAAAACTGCTCTAAAATTCCTGAGTAAAGTGAGTCATGTATTTTTGTAATATATTCCTGTCCTTTTATTAGATTGAGAAAAAGGTAATTGTTCTCTTCAATGCTAATTCCCTGCATACTTAAATTAAATATTTCCAATCCATACAAACTAGTTTCTATATGTAGACGTAATGTATTCGATAAAATTTCACTTTCAAAAGGAAATACCAGAGTTATGTGAGGTGCAATTTTACTAGCAAGGGGATCGTATTGGTTGCGGATATCTTGAATTAAATTTGTGTCACTATTAAATTGCGGGAAAATGACGATCGATCTTTTTAGCTTCATTGTATTTATTGTGTTGGTTAAAATCAGTAAGGTGGGCAATGCCCACCCTACTATTAAGCCAATAACTCTAAAGGCAACCGTTTAAAAGTTAAACGCTCATCTTCTACATCCACAAAGATCGTATCTCCAGCTTGAAATTCGCCTCGTAGAATCGATTTAGCGATCGCAGTTTCTAAATATCTTTGTATTGCTCTTTTTAGTGGTCTGGCACCGTATACAGGGTCGTAACCGATATCTGCCAGGAAATCCAAAGCCACTTCAGACATTTTCAGGGATAGTTTTTGTTCTGCTAAACGTTGCTCTAAATTTTTAACTTGCAGCTTAACAATTTTCTGTAGCTGAGATTTGACTAGAGCATGGAAGATAATAATCTCGTCGATACGGTTGAGAAATTCAGGACGGAAACTATTGCGCATGGCTTCCATAACTCGCGATCGCATTTCTTCATATTGGGAATCATCTCCCGCAATATCTAGAATATATTGTGAACCGATATTACTGGTCATAATAATAATCGCATTGCGGAAATCTACTGTACGACCTTGAGAATCAGTTAATCTACCATCATCGAGAATTTGCAGCATGATGTTAAATACATCATTATGGGCTTTTTCAATTTCGTCAAACAGAATAACTGAATAGGGACGGCGACGAATAGCCTCAGTAAGTTGACCTCCTTCTTCATAACCGACATATCCAGGAGGCGCACCGACTAGACGAGAAACGCTGTGTTTCTCCATATATTCGGACATATCAATTCTGACTAAAGCATCTTCAGTATCAAATAGATTAGTAGCTAAAGCTTTAGCGAGTTCAGTTTTACCTACTCCCGTAGGACCAAGGAAAATAAAACTAGCGGTAGGACGATTAGGATCTGCTAGTCCTGCACGAGAACGTTGAATAGAATCGGCTACAGCAGTTACAGCTTCTTCTTGTCCAATTACTCTTTCGTGTAATTCATCTTCGAGATGGAGAAGTTTTTCTTTTTCTGATTCTACTAGCTTACTCAGAGGAATTCCTGTCCATTTAGAGATAATTTCAGCAATATCTGACTCTAGGACTTCTTCTCTTAGGAGCGAACGACCTGTAACTTGTTTTTCTTCCAATTTGCCTTCAATTTCTTTGATTTGACGCTGCAAATCAGTCAGTTTTCCATAACGTAATTCCGCAGCGCGATTGAGATCGTAATCTCTTTCTGCTTGTTGAATTTCGAGATTAACTTTATCGATTTCTTCTTTGAGAGTTTGAATTTTATCGATAACTTCTTTTTCTGATTGCCATTGAGCGTTTAATTCAGATTGTTCTTCTTTGAGATTAGCTAACTCTTGTTCGAGTTTACTTAGTCTTTCTTTAGAGATTGCATCTTCTTCTTTTTGTAAGGAAAGACGTTCCATTTCTAACTGAAGAATTTTACGATCGATCTCGTCTAACTCTTCTGGTTTAGAAGTAATCTCCATTTTTAGTTTAGCTGCTGCCTCATCCACCAGATCGATCGCCTTATCAGGTAAAAATCGATCGCTTATATATCTATTAGATAAGGTTGCTGCTGCTACTAAAGCTGTATCAGAAATTTTAACCCCGTGGTGAACTTCATAACGTTCTTTCAATCCTCGCAGAATCGAGATAGTATCAATTTCATTCGGTTCATCTACTAAGACAGATTGAAAACGTCTTTCTAAGGCTGCATCTTTTTCGATATATTTACGATATTCATCTAAGGTTGTTGCCCCAATACAGCGCAATTCTCCTCTAGCTAGCATGGGTTTGAGTAAGTTACCCGCATCCATTGCCCCTTGAGTTGCCCCCGCACCGACAACGGTATGAATTTCATCAATAAACATGATGATATTACCTTCTGACTCAGTAACTTCTTTCAGTACGGCTTTCAGTCTTTCTTCAAATTCCCCACGATATTTTGCCCCCGCAATTAACGCACCCATATCTAAAGCGACTAATTTGCGGTCTCTGAGGGATTCAGGTACATCACGATTGACAATTCTTTGAGCTAATCCTTCTACAATAGCTGTTTTACCTACCCCTGGTTCACCAATGAGAACAGGATTATTTTTAGTCCGACGGGAGAGTATTTGAATGGTACGACGAATCTCCTCATCTCGTCCGATTACGGGATCGAGTTTACCTTCTCTAGCCAGTTGAGTTAATTCTCGACCATATTTTTCTAAAGATTGATATTTTCCTTCTGGATTTTGATCGGTTACTTTTTGATTACCCCGCACTTGTTTGATGATCTCCTTCAGTTTAGATTCAGTTAAACCGAATTCTTGAAATAGTTTACGTCCCCAGCGATCGTCTTTAGCGTAGCCTAAAACTATATGCTCGATCGAAATATATTCGTCGCCAAAGTCTTGACGGTATTTTTCGGCGCGATCGAATAAACTATCTAAACTGCGTCCTAAGTAAATAGAATCTCCTAAGCTAGAGATTTTCGGCTGACGATTGATAAATTCATCGGTTTTATCTCGCAGACGTTGGACACTAATATCTGCCTTATTAAAAATACTAGTAGCTAATCCCTCTTCTTCAATTAAGGCTTTAAATAAGTGTTCACTTTCTATTTGTTGGTGTTGATTTTGTTTGGCAATATCGGGAGTACGAACAACTGCACCCCAAGCCTTTTCAGTGAATTTTTTCGGATCTGTTGGTTGCATAGGCTGATTTCAATTTTAAATAATATTAACTGTGTAGTAAGAAGGTAGTAAAATACTCTCAAAATCTAGTTTATTAATCAGATTTCTGGCAGAAGTAAATTAGCAATTAAACCCCGTACTTTTTGAATTCACTTAAACGGGATTAGGTAGAACTATACTAGAGATATATTGAGAGTCTTAATATAAATTGTAGTGATTTTAACCTCATTACCTGGGGAGGATACCCCTACCCCAATAGTCTGGTTTCCCAATATTCAGTTGGTGTTGCTAATTTAAATATAATTAGCTCGCAGAGTGACAAAGGACTTGAACAGGTTGGGGAAATTTTCGGCTATTTTTCCAACCTCACCACATACCACTGTAAATACTTGCCTGTACCTACATCTAGCTCAAAATAATTTTCCATTAAATGTTGAGCTTGTTTTTCTAGGGAATCAAATTTTTCTAACTCTCTTGGGATATCAACTTCTCCAGAGGATAATATAGCTTCAAGCTTGTGTTGCAATTCTTGAGGAGTCATAAATTGTTCTGGTCGATCTGTTTCGAGAACAACAAATGCATCCTCTTGATACATAATTGAGTCTGCCATAACTATCAAAACGGTGGTAATTAAATTATACGATTCTATCTGATGGGGGAGAGTCTGGTAGCTAAATGTATTTCATTATTAGTTTTTTATCATTTGTCTGTTTTTAAATATAGTCTTCAGATGCTATAAGATTTTAGTGAGCAGAAGTAGAGAAGACAGTTATCAAAGTAAATAGTCACTTCACATCTTTAATTCCCTATCCCTACTCCCTACTCCCCAGTACAGACAAGGCCTGCCTTGTCTGTACCTACTCCCTACTTACCCAAGATTGGTTGAACTTATTCAAAAATTCTAATCTTCTCCTTCTACTTGAGCGCGATACTCAACAGCAGATAGAGTATCGGTTAGTTCATCATCAGGATTGTCTACTCGTACTTTAAGCAACCAACCTTCGCCATAAGGATCTTCAGCGATCGATTCTGGCGATTCAACCATCGCTTCATTTGTTTCAATAACTGTTCCCGAAACAGGAGGGTATAAATCTTCAACTGCTTTAACTGATTCGATCGTACCGAAACTTTCTCCAACTGATACTGCATCCCCTACTTCTGGCAATTCGAGAAAAACAATATCCCCTAATTGATCGATCGCAAAAGCACTGACACCAATAGTCGCAATTTCTCCATCTAGACGAACGTATTCATGACTATCTAGATACTTTAAATCTTCAGGATATTCTAGTTCCATCCTCTATCCTCATTATTTTCATAACAAAGCTAAGTTTACAAGACTTTTTTGCTTAAATACCAATATGGACTAATTTAACCTAGGTTTCTGCTGATTATTAACCTCCGATAATAGTTGTTAACAAGCTATTTTCCCTAATCTCAGGCAAAAAGTATAAGGTTAAGAAATTGAGTAACGGTTGATAACGTCGTAGTTCCTCTCGACCTGTAAAATTAGTTTTATATTTTCCTAATATTCAATGCTGCTCTAGAGAGCTAATTGGCAATGCCTCCTTGCATTGGCTAAC
>JBFRWE010000110.1:0-6339 GCA_051439345.1 Xenococcaceae cyanobacterium | reverse complement strand
ACTATCAATACAAAACTCAAAAAATACTCTTAACTGGCAAGATTGGGGATGAAGCAGAAGCTTGTTTACTTTGGCTATCTCATCAATCTAACAGCCTTTATAACTCTGCTTTATTCGCAGTGCGTCAAGCTCATTTTGATAGTTGCGATAGTCGTACTTTCTTTGACCACAATGATATCTATCGGATTGCTTTTAAAGACCGATATGTTAAAGCAAGCTATGCTCAACTCTGCAAGGACTTTAAGACCAACAAGCATTATCTAGCTTTAGGAGGTCAGCAAGGACAGCAGTGTTTAAAAAGTGTGGTCGAGGGGATAACCAGTTATAATCAACTGCTCAAGCAATATTGGCAGGGGGAGATTAACGATAAACCTCGTATCCCCAACTATCGTAAATCTAGAGGACTATATCAAGTCGCTTTTCCCGCTCAAGCCGTTACTTATGATGAGTATGAAGGGACTTGCAAGCTGCCTATTAGCAGGGAGTGTAAACCTCAATTGAAGAATTACTAGAGGTACTTACAAAAGTCAGTTTGGATTAATATGTGCAGATGCTCTTGGAGCAATCAATTGTCTGAAAAAAGCGATTCAGCGCGGTCTTGGGGGTTTCCCCCATGAGCGACTGAATCAAGAAGTAGCGATACAGCTAGAAATTTCTCTAGCCGAGGTCGGTAGAGGAAGTTTGACACTTCCTAAACGATACGATTTATTAAATTTGAGTAATTCTTATCGTAAGCGCGGTGAGAGTCGGCTTCAGCCACTCTCATAGCATCAGCTTAGAATCCTGCTTCTTTCAAGAGTAGGAGATGTCAATATGTATTGGTATGAAGGTAAGTTAATTGAACAAAATCAGCTAGAGTTAGATATTAGTGACCCTGGTTTGCTCTATGGTGCAACAGTTTTTAGTACGATGCGGGTTTACGATCGATCTTTGACTCATCCCCTCACTAATTGGCAAGCTCATTGCGATCGTCTCCGTGATAGTATTAAAGCTTTCCATTGGCAGCAACCAGATTGGCAACGCTTAAAAAAGGGCGCAGAAATATTATCCTCCCATTTTCCTGTTCTCCGTTTGGTAGTTTTTGCGGATAGCAGAGAATGGATTACAGGACGTAATTTACCAACAGATTTACAACAAAGACAAAAACAAGGTATCACTGCTTGGGTTGCAGACAATCCTCTTTTTCGTCGTGATTTAGCTGCCTATAAAACTGGTAATTACTTAGGTGCGTATTTGGCTTTACAAAAAGCTTATAAACTAGGAGCAAAAGAAGCCATTTTAATAGATAGTAATAGCAATTGGCTAGAAACCAGTACAGGTAATCTTTGGGGATGGAGAGATGGTTGTTGGTATACACCTTCCTTGAATGGAGAAATTTTACCAGGAATTGCTCGATCGCGTCTTCTTAATTCCCTAAAGAGTAAAAATATCCCTGTAGAAGAAAATATCTGGACTCCTGATTTTGTCCAGGGTTTAAAGACTATCTTGTATAGTAATTGTGTAGTTGAGATAGTTCCTATTCATACTATTATTATTCACTCTCATTCTCTACATTTTAATTTTTATAATCAATTACAAAATTACTTTTATAGTTAGTAAATTGAATAAGATTCAAATTACTAACTAAGAGCGATCGAGATCACCAAAAGCATTTGATTCAAGATTTATGAAGAATAAATCTAAGTAAATTTGAATTATCTTCACAAATTAATTCAGTATTTTTAAGAATTTACGATTCACTATTTGCTTAGTTATTCTTGAGAAGACAAGCACAAAAAAGCTTGCTAATTTAATTTATTTGTATAAAACAAGAGCCACTAAATCAATAAGTTTTCAAGGAATATTTTTAATGTTTAATTCTATTAATTTAAAAAAAATTACAGCAACTAGTTTTTTAGCTATCTTGATGTCAGGAACTTTTCTGCCTCAAGCAGCTTTAAGTGGAACAAACGATGTAGTAACAATAGGAAGTGATACTGGTTACCTAGATTGGACAGATGTTGACTCGGCTGATTTTGATGGCTGGGTAAGAACTGGTAGTAATGGAGAACGCGATGATTTAGTTCGTGTTTATTATCATGAAAAAGATGGTCTGTATATTAAAGTTACCGTTGACCAAAAATGGAGCTGGGGTGGTATTAACAAGGACAAGAATGGAGTTCCTGGCTATGTAGCTAAATATCTCCAAAGTGATAAGGATTATTACCCTCATTCTCCTAAAATTACTAATTATTCCGTTTGGGGAACAGGTGATTTTGATGGAGAGGAAATGCTTTTATTCACTAATAGTGTGAAACAAGGAGTAGGTTCTAATAGTCTGACTATAGAATACTTTAGTGATGCAGCTTTAACTCAAAAGGCGGTAGTCGAAAAGCTTAACTTTACTCTTACCGATCTTGATGGTAAGAATGTTAGAGAAAAAATAATTATGACTGCAACTGATGCTTCAGGAAACAATCCCCAGATTGGATTCGACCGACCTAATGGTAGTAAAATTGATGACAGTCAGATAGCATCTAATACTATTATTGGGTATAACGGAGGTATCAAAAATGAAAAAGGTAATGTTGGTGTTGTAATTGATGGGAAAACTCATAAGATAAAGATTCTGTATGCAGTTTATAACCCTGAGAAGAAAGGAAATAGTGACCGCCATATGTATGTAAGTGATTTGGCTTGGTCAAATCAGGCTGCGCCTCTTGTTCCTGGTACACCTATAGATATTACTAAGTTCTACACTCCCGATCCCGATCCTGATGGTGATGGTTTAAACGATAGTGAAGAAATAACTCTAGGTACTGACCCTAATAATTCTGATACTGATGGCGATGGTCTAAATGATAGTGAAGACCCTAATCCTACAGCAGACCCTGATACTGATGGTGATGGCTTAACAGAAAGTAAAGAAATAGAGCTAGGTACTGACCCTAATAACGTTGATACTGATGATGATGGTTTAAATGATAGTGAAGAAATAACTCTAGGTACTGACCCTAATAATCCTGATACAGATGATGATGGTTTAAATGATGGTCAAGAAATAACTCTAGGTACTGACCCTAATAATCCTGATACAGATGATGATGGTTTAAATGATGGTCAAGAAATGATCGCTGATGCTGATGGAGATGGTCAATCGGATGTTAGTTTAGATAATATAGCTATTGATAATGTTGAGGGAGACGATACTCACAACTATCTAGATACGGATAGTGACAATGATGGTCTGACTGATATCAAAGAACTAGAGCTAAGTGCAAATGCATTACAAATAACCTACCAAGAGTTGTTGCAACAAATACAATCAGATGATCCAAATAAACCAAAATTAACATTAGCTTTCAACCCTTATATACCTAACTATGCTGACTAAACAAATGGTAAGTTTTGTCTAACTTAAGATTATTGATTGTCGATCGCCCTGTGTGATCGACTTTTTTTTGATACTGTTTGAGAGCGAATAATTAAAGATTGCCAACAGTAAAGAAAACCAATTAATTGACTACTCTTATCTCATTGTCGGGCGATCATCTTTTGATAAGTAGCTTATTCAAGGAAGCAAAGATAAGGTATTTAAAAACTATAATAAGGAGAGAAAAAAATATATATACAGGCTTCTATGTGAAAAAATCATCAAAATAAGAAGATGGAAGAACTAATACTATTACGAGAAAGTATAGAAAAACAGGATTATGTCAAAGCACTGCAAATTGTCGATGAACTAGAAGAAATGTCAGTAGAAGACAAACTCAACAAAATCTATAGTTACATGGTGGTTTTACTTCTACATTTAATTAAAGAAAATGCTGAAAAAAGACTGACTAAATCTTGGAAGCTTTCTATTAATAATTCAGTCAAGCAAATTAACAGGACTAATAAAAGACGTAAGTCTGGAGGTTATTATGCTCAAAAAGAAGATTTGGTTGAAATAATTGATGATGCTTTCGAGCTTGCTCTAGAAGGAGCAGCAATAGAAGCTTTTGGAGGTGCTTACAACGAGCAAGAACTTTTGAACAAAATCAATGTAGAGGAAATAAAATTCAAGGCAATGTCTTTACTTGATAGTACAACCAATAAGTGACTACTCCACACGCTAACTGCTAAGAGCAGTATAGCGTGGGCTTCTATTGTCGCCAATAGACCTTGCTGCCCTAACGGATGACTCCGAATTGCGCCACTTATCTAGGCAGAATGCCCCCGACAGCCCGACTTGACAGCCTATTTCTTTCCCCCAAAGCCCTTGGGTACTAAGCATTTCTATTCCTCGATTACACAGTTCTTGAGCCGACGCTATATCACGCTCGGTTTCATACTTACATTCGGGGCAAAAGTGTATTCTGTCCTCTAGTTCTTTCCTAACTTCAATACGACAATTAGGACAAGTTTGACTACTTCCCCTATGATCTACTTCTGTCACAAATACATTGCGCTTTTTGCCCACATGTTTGAGTATCTGTCGAAACTGTCCGAAGCTAGCATCAACTGTATGTTTCCCCAAGAACCCTTTAGCCATAATACGGAAGTCTATATCTTCGACGAAGATAGTATCTGCCATATCACAGAGTTTATGGGCAAGACCAAACTGATAGTTTTTACGAACAAAAGAAATATGATTGTGCATAGCTTCAACTTTCTTTCTGGCTTTCTCGTAATTTTTAGAACGTTTCTGCTTTTTAGACAATCTGTGTTGTAGCACTTTCAGCCGACTGTACAGCGTCTTGAAAAACTTTCGCCCAGGCTCGACAAAGCCATCACTTGTCGCACAATAAGACAACAAACCTACATCAAGTCCAATACAGTGACCGTGAGGTATTGGAGCGGGTAGATCCAAATCTGACTGGATGGAAGTTACAGCATACCAACCCTTGGCTTTTTTGTGTATCCTAACTTGCTTGATAACAAATCCTTCTGGAATAGGTCGATGCAAATTGATTTGCACCAAACCCAATTTAGGTAATTTTATCTGCCAGTCAGTCAAGGGATTATCCTTGAACTGAGGAAAAAGTATCGACTTCATTTGTCCATACTTTTTGAATCTCGGAAAGCCGAATCCTCTTTTGATAAAGAAATCCCAAGCATCGTGCAGTCTTCTAATATTAGTCTGTAAGACCTGAGAAGGAAGAGATTTTAGCTCAGGGTATACCTTCTTGGCTTTGGGTAAGTTGTTCTGCTGTTGGTGATACCCAGGAAAAGGATAATCAGCAGGTATGATGTATTCCGACACCAAGCTACATCTATCGATGGCGCATTTACGAGAACCAATGTAATCCTTGAGTTCTCTAAGCGCATAGTTATAAGACTTCCGACAAATTTCTAACCACTCTAGCAGCAGTTCTTCTTGTCGGGCATCTGGATAAATTCGATAGACATAGTTAAGTATCATCAAATGATGATACCATATTTTGAGTTTGTGGTAAATAGCTAATTTTAGGTACATCGAGTACCATAAAATTGACGAGCGACCCTGCGGAGGAAACCTACTCAAAAAGTTAATTATTTAGAATCACTAATATTTAATGCTTTAAATGCGCTACTTAAAATCTACTTAAATTTGGGCAAACTTAAGTAAACGTTATCCCAAGCACCATGAATAACTAGGTATTATTGGAGTATGCTGACATTTGCCTAATATCTTCCTTTTCTGACTGGAACTCTGGATACTAGGCTTGACCCCAAACCTGACCCTCACATTAAAGAAACTGTGCCGATGGCAACCCTTCAGCAACTTTGATGTGCGTCCCCAATAATGCCATACGTGCTTGTTATCATCCACTGGCGATATCAAGGCGTTAAGGCATCTAGGCAAACGCTCAGAGAATCTGAAAAATCTACGGGCGAGTACTAATGATGCGGATGTACCACTATTTAGCCCGTATAAACTCATAAACTTAGTCATGCCAATAAGTGAAGAATAGGCTGGACTGACCTCTATTACTTGAATAGCTGACAATCTAGCCTGGGAATGAACTAAGTCAGAAAACTTAGAATAAGCCAAGTTAGAAAGCATTTTGGCGTAGCGTTTACCCTGCTGTCTCAACCTACTTTTCTTGCTGCTAAAATCTAGTTTTTCTATTATTATCGGGCATTCTTTTTCAACAGCAATATCAATAATTTGACCTATAGCCAAAGATAAAATATGTGCTGCTTGACCTGATGACTTATCTTCTAGGTTAATCTTAATTTGACCATGCTGTTTTAGATTCCCTTCATTGTGGTAAGGTCGAGGTAGCTGTTTCCAGCTTACCCCTCCTATCCGAACCGTGCTTGTCACTTTCACGACACACGGCTTCTCAAATGTATCCACTTTGTCATTGACTGACCTTTCAGCAGCTTAGTATG
>JBFRWE010000109.1:0-11017 GCA_051439345.1 Xenococcaceae cyanobacterium | reverse complement strand
TTGGGCTTTAACTTCTGCTGTGATAAAGCTTGTTCTAATTCTTCTGTAGTTATTACATTTTGTCGAATCAAAATTTTACCAAGCTTCTCAGGAGAAAAATCCAAAGTTTCCACATCTACTGGCACATTTTTCTCTGATAATCCCCACCTTGCTTTGCTTAAATTATCCTCATAGGGAATCAATAATTGCCTACTGGCCAAATATAGAAAAGAAGGAATCGTTGACACATAGCGACGCCAAAGACGGCTTGGCTCTTGTAATAAACGATATAGCCATTCCAATCCTAATTGCTGCATATAATGAGGGGCTCTAGGCATTGTCTCCGCATACATAGAAAAAACTGCGCCTACCCCAATCATCACCCCTTGAATCTTATCTTGATATTCTGCCATCCATGTTTCCTGTTTAGGACATCCTAAGCAAACAAATACTATTCCTGCACCACTTTGATTAATTTCTGCTATCAATTTCGTATCTTTTTTACTAACAATCTTTTCCAAAGAAAGAAAAGGTAACATCTTCATTCCCGCTATTTGCAACAACGGGTATTCTCGCTCCAGCTTTGGCTTCATCTTCTGCAAAATGCTATCTTGAGAACCCAGAAAATAAACCTTAATTCCTGTCTGCTCGGCTAAATTACACAAGTTGAGAAAAACATCCATTCCTGCCACTCGATTTTGATGTTTAATACCCAACATACGCAACATCCACACTAATGGCATTCCATCGGGAGTTACTAAGTCAGCTTGAGATAAAATGTGAGCAAATTTAGGATTCCAATAGGCTTCCATCACCATATGAACATTTGCCAAGCAAACAATTTTGCTTTTTCTGGTTTTTGCCCACTTTAGAATCAACATAATCTGTTCTTCAAAAGGCAGACAAATAATAGGGGTTTTCAGTATATATTTCTGAGGAATCATCAAAGTTTTACCTGGGATTTGTTAATGATATATTTAGACAAGGTTTAAAAAGAGAAATATGAAAATAGTATTCTTAAATTCAAACCTCCGACTTTAGTCGGAGGTAATAATGAGCAGATTTTGAATTGAATTATTTTGAATTGGAGCGAAGCGACTGACTTAACAAGCTATCCCACGCTTATTTAAAGTCTTACCGTAAAAAATGGCAGCTTTGCATCTTTTACGAATTTGGTTTTGATAAGACCAAAATAGCTATCGTGGTTTACGACTCATGCGTTGGCTAAATTCACTCACAGAAGGATTAGGATTGTTCGGGTCTGGAGTTTTATCAGTTTGCAACCAATCTTTTTCTCTTGCTATTCTATATTCACAATTTCCTTCTTCCGAAGCAGAAATTAACAACCACATCATGCCATGTTTTTCACAGCAAAAAGCTTCTATCCATCTATTTTTATCTAGATAAGTAGTATATTGATTAGCTAAGAAAGCAGATTTTTTAGCAGATAAACCCGTATTTTGCTTAATTTGAGCAGCATTTTGATAATATTTATAGTATTTACTATTACCAATTCGCCAGAGTCTCAAATTACAATAAGGACAATAAAACTTCTTAATTTTTTTTCTTTTGCTTCTTTTATTGGGCATGCCTAGTGAATAATAATAGAGTCTATTAATACTATTCCTAGCTGACATCCTCTCTTTAAACTTTTATCAATCAACTCTACTAATTTAAATGTATGAATTGATTTAATATCTTTGATTTTACAGCTTATTTTCAAGATATTTTATATCGATTAATTGCCTACAGTGACAGAAAAGAGGTAAATTTAAGGTATAAAAATATCTAAATTCCAAGATATAAAAATTTTATCTTTTTATGATGTTAAAAAATATACATTCACTAATTGCTTTAAATACACATTAGTATCTCTAGAACTTAGAGCTTAATAAGCTCTAACCCTAGAAAATACAGTGCACTCAAAGGTGTCTTCTGTCAAAATCTTGAGTTAATAAATTGGCTATTTAATTTAAACTAGGGTTCATTGTAGTTGTGAATCAATTGTAAAGTCAAGCAATTTAAATTCATTTACTATAAACTTGACATAAAGATTTTATATCTAAATTGTAAAGAAGTTAAGCCCACATTTCCCACAAAATGCTCACAATAGGAACATGAAATCGGCTAAAATGAGTCAGAGTAAGAGTCTTGGCAACTTAAATCAATACCCCCTAATTCTACCAATTAACTAAAATTATATATTTCTAATATTTTTCCTGTTTTAGTTCTTCAATTACTGGATAATAAGCAGCATTATTGTCAATAATAATAACTCTAAGTTGTTTTTTATCAGTTAATATTCATCTTACTAATCTTCTATATTTTTTATGATTAACCCACCCAAATATCAAGCAACCAAATATTTAGAAAACAACTCTAATCAAGAGCAGAATGAAGGAGGATTAAACCTCACTGGAGTCAAAGAAACTTTACTGAGGAGAAAAGCTATTATTATTGGCTCGATGATGACAATAACAGCTTTAGCTCTAGTAAAGGCTCTAATAACTCCTCCTATCTACAGTTCTAGTTTTGAACTCTTATCAGAACCGATTAACATCGAAACTACAGTGACTTCTACTGATGATGATTCAAGGAAAACCAGAGAAGAAATAGTATCAGTTGAACTAGATGAAGTACAACTTAAAATTTTAAAAAGTCACAAATTACTGTTGCGGACAATTGAATCTCTCCAAGATAGATACCCAAACCTAAATTATCGAGAATTAGTTAATGGTCTAGTTTTTAACATAATAATTGGCAGTAAAAATAATCAAAATATTTTACAAGTCCAATATAAACATCTAGATAAACAACAAGTCATAGATGTTTTAGATAGTCTTAGCAAAACTTATCTAGACCACAGTATTGAAGAGCGTCAGTCAGAAGTTAAACGAGGAATTGAATTTTTAAATAAACAAATACCTCAAGTAAAGTCACGAGTCAACCAATTTCAAAATCAAATCCAACAAATAAGAAGCCAATATAACTTTATTAATCCCGATTTACCAATTAAACAAACTATCGATCGTTTAAATAATTTAGTTGAACAGCGTCTTGAACTTGAATTTCAACTACAAGAATTACAACTAACTTCTAGTAATCTCAAACAAGAATTAAAGGAACATCCCACTACCTCACCTACAGCAATGAGTCTAGATATCCCTGGACATAAAGAATTAGTGGCTCGATTAAAAGAAATAGATCTTCAAATTGGACAAAAATCAGCTATTTTTTCAGAAAATAGTCTGGAAATACAGGCTTTGAAACAAGAAAGAGCAGAAATAGTTAACTTAATAGAAAAAGAAGAACCCATAGGTCGTCAAAAAATTAATAATCAAATTAAATCTTTAGAAAATCGCCTCCAGAATTTAGACTCCCAAATTGCTAATTTTCAACAACAAATTAAACAATGGTCGATAGTTAGTAACCAATACAATAATCTTCAACAACGGTTAACTTTAGATACTAAAAAACTTAATGAATTCATCCTCCGAAAAGATGCTTTACAAATCGATCTTGCTCAACAAGAATTTCCTTGGCAATTAATTACCCCCCCTGAAGAACCAAAAACTAGTGCTATTAGTACTATTAACATGCTGTTACTCGGTTCTACTCTTGGTTTATGTTTGGGTATTGGTGCAGCATTAATTATCGATCAATATGACAATATAATTTACACTTCTTCTCAAGTTGAAGAACTAACTAATTTACCTATTATAGGTGCTATCCCCTATAATTCTAAAAGTCAAAAATTATCTTTTATTAAACAAATAAACCCTAAAAAAGAAGAGCTGAAATTCAAGCCACAAGAATCTCAATTACAAAAAACAAACCCATATTTATTTGAATTATTATCCCCTTCCGTCGAAGCATTTCGTTTTTTTGCTAGTAATTTAGGCTTCTTTGATTTCAACAGTAATATTAAATCGGTTTTAATTACTTCAGCAGTTCCTGGAGAAGGTAAATCTACTGTCGCCCTTAACTTAGCCAAAGCTTCCGCAGCTATGGGCAAACAAGTACTGTTAGTTGATACAGATATGCGTAATTCGCAACGATTAAGCACCTATTTAGGATTATCAGAAGCTGATGGCTTAGGAAATCTCCTAATTCAGGATTATCTGGATATCCAATACTTTATTAACAAAGTACCATTAGAAGATAATCTTTCTCTTCTTACTACAGGTAATCTCAATAATATTATCGATTCAACTATCACAGACCCCGGTCGTTTATTAGCATCGGAAAAAATGTATCAATTAATGGCTCAACTCGAAAATCATTTCGATTTAGTAATTTATGATACGTCTGCTATTATCGAATATGCTGATGTAAGTTTACTTGCAGCTAAAACAGATGGAATTATTCTGGTTATTGGCTTAGGTAAGATACAAGACATGAAACTAAGTGAAGCTTTAAATCAATTAAAATTCTATAAAACTCCCGTCTTAGGAATAGCAGTTAATAAATTGACATACTCTACGACTAAACTAACGCTATAGCGTTTCTCAAATTGGTGAGATACAGTAACAGGAATGAGCAAACCAATTACGAATGTCTTTCAGAGAAACTTGACTATAAGCCTCAGCAATCGGTAATCGTTCATCCGTATTTGTACATAATCTTTTTGAGAAAAATTTAATATTTGCGTGAAATTACAATAGTTAATACAGCTGATTCTGTGAACAATTAAATTGCTAATTAGGTTTAATTAATCATGAGTCAGCTTAATAGTTTCAAATTCCACTCTTTTAAGTACAAATACTCGCACTGGAAGATTATTAGTAATTTTTTGAGTGGAGGAATAGGCATAGGAATTGGTTTGATTATTGGTAGTTATTTAGGATGGTTGTAAAGGAACAATTTATGGTTGTAATGTTTTTTTTTCGCTCGCTTTAATTGACCAAAATAACCAAAATAACGAAGAACCAATAGCTAACAACTAACCATCTTTGTCATAGTTTTTTGTAACCCCTCTTCTCAAATTGGGAGAGGGCAGAAAAAACCCACAGAATAGGAGTTTCACGAATTCGCCCATAGTATCTGTTCTTCAACCCAAGCTAGATTTATTAATGATAGGAGAAAATTAAACTGATTGTTATCTCAAATTCCTAATTAATATAATGAAGCAACGCAAAATTCTATTTGTCGATCATGCTGCTGTTTTGGGTGGGGCAGAATTACACTTATTAGATCTTGCCAATGCCTACAAGGAAACTAGTTGTGTATTTTTATTTGCTGATGGGGCTTTTAAAGATAAATTAGAAGTTACAGGTATTAAAGTGAAACTAGCCCAAGCAACTGAGTCTGTTTTAAATGTACGGGCTTCTTCTGGTTTAGAAGCCCTTAAAGTTTTGCCCAACTTATGGAATCTAGCAGGACAAGTAGCTGCGATCGCCAAAGGTTTTGATTTGATTCATGCTAATTCTCAAAAGGCTTTTGTAACCTGTGCTTTAGCTACATTTAGAGGTAGTCCTCCTGTGGTGTGGCACTTGCAAGATATTTTGACTGCCAAGCATTTTAGTCTGGTTAATCGGCAAGTAGGAGTATGGTTGGCTAATAATTGTGCTGCGAGGGTAATTGTTAATTCTGAAGCTACGGGTAAGGCTTTTGTTGCTGCTGGTGGCAAAGAAGAACTATTAAGAGTAGTCTATAATGGCTTTGATTTTGCTGCTTTTGATGCTGTTACTTCAGAACAAACTCAACAAATACTTGCCCAATTAGGACTGAATGATGTTCCTGTAGTGGGTGTATTTAGTCGGTTATCTTATTGGAAAGGTCAACATATTCTCTTAGAAGCAATTAAAAAATTACCAGAAGTTCATGCTTTGTTAGTAGGAGAAGCATTATTTGGTGAGGAAGAGTATGTTACTGAGTTAAAAGCTTTAGCTGCTGTCCCTGAATTAGCAGGTAGAGTTCATTGGTTAGGATTTCGAGAGGATGTACCTATTTTGATGAAAGCCTGTGATATTATTGCTCATACTTCCACTGAACCAGAGCCCTTTGGTAGAGTTATTGTAGAAGGTCAATTGGCCCATCGTCCTGTAATTGCCACAGCAGCAGGAGGCGCGATCGAACTAATTCAAGATGGGGTAACTGGCTGTCTTGTTTCACCTGGGGATGCAGAAGCCTTGGCTAAAACCATAGAAAAGTTATTAGCCGATCGTGCTACAGCAAGTACTATAGCTCAACAGGGTTATGAACAAGCAAAAACTAATTTTTCCCTAGAAAATATTTTGGCAACTTTCGAGCGAGCTTTACAAAAAATCTAACAGTTGAAAGCCATCAGACTTTAGTCGTTTAGGACTAGTACTCTAACAAGTTTGAATTGAGGGTTAAATCTTCGTTCCTCTGAACTCCGAACCCCGAATTCCGAACTTTTTTAGCATCCATCTTTCACAAAATTGGCAGACTACTAGTCCCTAGCTTCCATTTGTTTGATATAGGTAGGTAAACAAAAAGCTGCTTGATGAATATCTGCATTGTAGTAACTTAGATTGTGTTCTTGGGTAAATTTGATAGCTCGATCGCGATTAAAATCCTTGATAGGATGCGCTCCTTGTTTGGAACAATAAGTCAAACTCCAGATTCCACTAGGATACATAGGAATAAACACCAAGTAAGGATATACTTGCTCTTGACCAAAAACTCCCTTGAGACATTGGTTGATTTCTACAAACACCTTACGATTAAAAGAAGGAGATTCGCTTTGGATGGTAGCTAAACCACCAGGACGTAAACAGCGATAAACATCTTGATAAAATGATCTGGTAAACAATCCCTCTGCTGGACCAATAGGATCGGAAGAATCAATAATTACTAAATCGTAGCTATTATCGGCAGCCTCACGCACAAAATTAATCCCATCATCAATCAGCAAATTCAATTTAGGATGAGTCAATGCAGAGGAAATAGTCGGTAAAAATTCTTGAGAGGCTCTTACTACAACCTCATCTATCTCCACCATAGTAATTTGTTTAATCTCTTCATGGCGTACTAATTCCCGAATTGTTCCCCCATCTCCTGCACCGATAACTAATACATCTCTAATCTGGGAATTAGTTAACATTGGTACATGAACTAACATCTCATGGTAAGGGGCTTCATCTAATTCTGTACACATAACAATACGATCGATAGTCAGCATTCTACCGCGATCGTAAGTATCAAATACTTCTACTGTCTGATAAGGAGACTTTTGACAAAAAAGACGCTCTCTAAAGCGGATAGCTAAAGCACTATTCCCATCGCGATCGATTATCCATTCCTCAGGATTAAATTGTTCAAGAGTATTCATGAAAGATGAGTATTAGGTTATAAACTAAACGCGGTTTAGTATACGACGTTAGGGGAATTAGCTCAATATGCTTCTTGTCTTAATTGCGGACAATTGCTTACGCTCTAAGATAGGAAAAGAATCGACCTGAATAGCGTCATTACGAACAGATTCCGCTTTAGTCAATAATTCAATTTCATTCGGGTTAATAATTCCTGTTTCTAAAGCATCATGAAGTAATGTTGCTAGTTTTTCTGGAGGTAACTTCCTTAACTTATTAGCAGTTTTAATTTTCTGCAAAATCAACTCGGATTTAAAGGAGAGAAGGAATGCACTTTCCAAACGTCCTAAGGCTTCTTCAGTATTAGTCGGAATATAAATATTTACGGTGAGATTATCTCGTTGAATACCTGGAGTTTGCATTATCCGAGCAATTTTACTACCTAGTCGATCTGATGGCATCGTACCAAGGGGATTAAGTCGCCACCAAGCTGCTACTATTTCTAATAATGGTAATGATAGATTGCTAAAGATCCCTAAAAATCCCTGTTGAATTTGAGTAAATGCATACTGCATAGACCAATGAACTAAAGGCAAATCTTCTGGGTTGCTTCCTTCGGCTTCAAAGCGACGTAAAGTAGCAGTAGCTAAATACATCCAAGAAAGAATGTCGGCAAATCTACCTGTTAGTTTTTCTTGCCGTTTGAGAGTTCCACCGTAGACAATTAAGGATAAATCAGTCAAAAAAGCAAAAGTAGCTGATGCCCAAGCTAGCTTACGGTAGTATTTAGCCGTAGTCCCCGCTACTGGAGAATGAGCTAGATAACCGCGAGAAAGACTAAGTAAAATAGTACGGCAAAAGTTGCTGACAAATGAGCCGAGATGATTCCAGAGTAAGCGATCGAAGGTTTTAACATCGGATTTATTCAAGGCTTCGATTTCTCGGTAGATATAGGGATGAGAACGAATTGCTCCCTGTCCGAAGATAATCATAGTACGAGTCAGGATATTTGCCCCTTCCACAGTTATAGGAATGGGTGTAGCAGTATAGATATTTGCCAGTAAGTTTCTTGGTCCTCGACAAATCCCCGCACCTCCCATAATATCCATACCATCATTGATAATTTTACGAGACAGTTCCGTAAAATTGTATTTGGCGATCGCGGAAATTACCGCAGGTTGTTCTCCTCGATCTACTGCACCGACTGTGTAAAGTCTCGCTGCTTCCATTATGTAAGTTAATCCACCAATTCGAGCCAGAGGTTCTTCAATCCCTTCAAAACGACCGATATTGAGTCCAAATTGTCTTCTGACTCTGGCATACGCCCCTGTAACTCTAGTAACAAATTTGGCAATACCTGTACAAGTAGCAGGAAAACTAATTCCTCGTCCCGCAGCTAAAGACTGCATCAGCATTTTCCAACCCTGTCCTGCTTGTTCTACACCGCCAATTATTTGGTCTACAGACACAACTACATCTTGTCCGACTGTGGGAGAGTTATAGAAAGGTACTCCCATGGGGTCGTGTCGGCGATCGATAATTACCCCAGGAGTATTAGTAGGAATTAAAACACAGGTAATACCGACATCTTCTCCTTTACCTAGTAAACGATCGGGATCGCGCAGTTTAAACGCCAGTCCCATCAAAGTTGCGATCGTAGCTAGAGTAATATAACGTTTCTGCCAATTCAAACGCAGATATAACTTATCATCATTGCCTTTAAACACTACTCCCTTGGATACAATACTACTTGCATCCGAACCAGCATTAGGTTCAGTCAGAGCAAAGCAAGGAATTTCTTCTCCTTTTGCCAGTCTCGGTAAATAATAGTCTTTTTGTGCCTGTGTCCCATAGCGTAATAATAATTTAGCTGGTCCTAAAGAATTGGTTACGCCGACAGTGGCAGTATGAGTAAAAGAACGAGAGGCTAACTTCGTCATTACCGTACTATACGCCAAGTTAGAAAATCCTAGTCCCCCATATTCTTGAGGAATCATCATGCCAAAGAAACGCTCTTGTTTGAGATATTCCCAAACTTCAGGAGGCAAATCTTTACGAACATGAATTTCCCAGTCAGTCGCCATCTGACAGACTTTTTCCACCTGATTGTCGAGAAATAATTTAATTTCAGGAGATAATTGTGGATATGGTTCGCTGAGGAGGCGTTTAAAGTTGGGTTTGCCAGAGAAGAATTCGCCGTCTACCCAGACATTTCCAGCTTCGATCGCCTCTCGTTCGGTATCGGAAATTTTGGGTAACAATTTTAGTGCAGCGATCGCTTTGACAATGTAAACTGTAATTAATCTTTGACGTAGCTGCGGAATATTAAAAATTAGGGCTAAAACACCCAAGCTAATCCATGCCCAAAGCGGTGCTTGGTAAACTCCCAAAATACCAGCAGCATAAAGCGACCATAACCAAAGAGGAACACCAATATAAGCAAAACAAACGAACAACAACAGGAATAGGAATATAAAAATACCAAATGTTGACGTGAGAAGATCGAGCATAATTTTTCTCCCACATTATTGATCTTGAAATAACTCCAAACTCCGAACTCCGAACTCCAAACTCCAAACTCATAACATCAGATTCTCAAACACTGCCGCAGCACCCATCCCACCGCCAATACACATAGTAACAAGTCCATATTGAATACTACGCCTTTGCATTTCATGGAGTAAAGTTGCAATTAGTTTAGCCCCCGTACAGCCTAAAGGATGTCCCAGAGCGATCGCACCACCGTTAACGTTAATAATGTTATCATTAAGTCCTAGTTTACGGATAACGGCTAGAGCTTGTCCGGCAAAGGCTTCGTTCAGTTCGATTAGCCCAATATCGTCTATAGTCAAACCTACTTGTTTGAGTACCTTGGGTAAGGCTACCACAGGCCCAATACCCATTATTTCTGGGGCTACTCCCGCAACAGCATAACCTAACAGTCTGCCCATAGGCTTAATTTTCAGCTTGTTGATCATTTTCATATTCATTAATACTGCTGCTGCTGCCCCGTCAGACATTTGAGAGGAATTTCCCGCCGTTACTGTACCTTGGAGATGAAACACGGATTTTAATTTTGCCAAGGCTTCTAAACTGGTATCGGTGCGAGGTCCTGCGTCTACCTCGAATACCCTTTCTATCGTTTGCGGTTTACCATAGTTATAAATGGTTTCTTGAAAAGGAACAGGAATAATCTCGTCTTTAAAACGACCCTCTCTAATAGCAGCTAAAGCTTTTTGATGCGATCGCAAAGCAAATCGATCTTGGTCTTCTCTAGAGATCTGAAACTCTCTGGCGACATTTTCAGCAGTAATACCCATGGTGATATAGGTATTGGGAGATGTTTCTAATAATTCTGGATTGGGGGAAAGATAATTACCACCCATGGGCATTAGACTCATAGATTCTGCGCCACCAGCAACAATAACTTCTGCCTGTCCCGTCATAATTGCTTGGGATGCCATGGCAATAGTTTGCAGTCCCGACGCACAAAAACGATTAACCGTACAGCCTGGAACAGAATAGGGCAATCCTGCCCTGCGAGCGACAATTCGCCCTAAGTTAAATCCCTGTTCTCCTTCGGGAAAGGCACAGCCCATCATCACATCATCGATCTGTGCAGGGTCGAGTCCTTTGACTTTTGCCAGCGCACCTTTGACCGCAGTTGCTCCCAAATCATCGGGTCTAATATTCCGCAGAGTTCCCCGTGGTGCTTTCCCAATAGCAGTTCTCACACTGCTGACTATATATGCTTCTTTCAT
>JBFRWE010000108.1:0-4249 GCA_051439345.1 Xenococcaceae cyanobacterium | reverse complement strand
AGTTATATATAGGAATTGAGCATCAGAATTATGCAAGAGATGTTATGAACAAACTTCATAACCCAGGAATAAAAATCAGTTTTTTGTATAAATTTAGATGCTGTAGTTCATATCTTCTAAAATATCTTTAAATTCTTGATTACATAAAAATAAATCTGAACCATTCATTTCGGTTTTATATCTTTCAGTTGTACCCTTGTTAAAATTCCAGCCAGTCTTTTTAATCCTTTCATGTTTTAGGTAGATTTCTTCTATTTGCTCTTTTTTTAACTTCAGGTTGAAGTATTCACTAATTTATTGAAGATAAGCTAATTTGTTTTTCATCAAATACTCATATTTAATAAAAAATACCTTGCCAAATTCTTTCCATTTATACCAGTTACTCGTCCAAGATTTAACTATGAGAATACTATCTTTAATAGTTAGCATATTTTTACAAGCATTTGAAGAGTCTAACCCTTTTCTAGTTCTTTCTCCGTGGTCAATAGCAGAAAGAATAATATCTCTAGGATCTCTATAGCAAAAAGTCGCTTTTGCCAAACCTAAAGGGGAGCATGTCAAATATGTCGATACAAATGAACTAAACCATGAAGAACCGCTGGTTACAACCGACGAATTATCTACACAGTTCAAATGTTCTCACAAAACTGACATGCTCCCAACCTAAAGTAATTAACAGCTTAATAACTAACGTTGGTTTTGAATGAGTTTTTATGACGAAATTTCCATATTTGATGTTTATAAATATAATTAGCAAAAATATTTTAAAGCTAAAGTCTTTTATTCTTAAAAATCCGTGGCAAGAATATTTGTGAAATTCTTCTTGGGCAACGGCATTATTCTGGCTGGATAATGCAAGTAAATCTTTCTGGTAGTTGTAGATAAGAGTGCTAGCAGATTTGGGAATACTACTACTTATTATTATCATTTTTCAATTATTATTAGTTGAATTAAATTAGAATCATCTTTCTTACTCATTACTCATTACCTATTACCTTCCCTCATCATTTAATTGGTAAGAGTGGGTCAAGCTAATAAAGGTGCTGCGGAGATTAGCTTTAAAGTATAAGGATGATTAGGTCGATCGAAAATATTTTTAGTAGTATCCAGTTCAACTATTTTACCTGAATTCATCACGGCAATGCGATCGCAGAAAAATCTAGCTACCCAAAGATCGTGAGTAATAAATAAATAAGTTAGCTTAAATTCGGCTTTTAAAGCTAACATTAATTCTAAGACTTGGGTTTGTACTGTCGCATCCAACATACTGACAGGTTCATCACAAATAACCAGTTGGGGACGAGTAATTAAAGCACGGGCAATGGCTACTCTTTGTTGTTGTCCTCCTGATAACTCTTTGGGATAACGATGATAATAATCTCTCACAGGAGTTAAACCTACTTTTTCCAGCATGGTTTCTACTTCCTTTTTTGCCTCTGCTGGTTTGGCTAAGTGATGAATTAATAAAGGATCGGCAATACTATCACCAACATTCATGAGAGGATTAAGACAAGCGTGGGGGTCTTGAAAGATCATTTGTATTTGACGACGCTTAATCCGCATTTGCGATCGATTAAGTTTAGTTAAATCTTCGCCTAAAAATTCTACTGTCCCTGCTGTAGGTTGAATTAGCTGTAAAATAGTCCGCGACAGAGTACTTTTACCACAACCAGATTCTCCTACTAAGCCTAAAGTTTCTCCTGGGTAAAGAGAAAAGCTAATATCATCGACAGCTTTAATAACTTTCTTTTCCTTAGAGAATAATTGTTGAATAAAATTGCTTTCTAAGGTGAAGAATTGTTTTAAATTATTGACCTGTAATAGAGGTTGTGGTTTCTGGGATGATTCTGGAAACTTAGTCTCTTGTGGTTTTTGAATTTGTAATGCTGCTTGCAGAAGAGATTGAGTATATTCGTGTTGAGGATTATAGAGAATTGATTTAACATTGCCAGACTCCACCATTTTACCCTGATACATTACCGCAATGCGATCGCAATATTCCCCAATCATGGCTAGATCGTGAGAAATTAATAACAATCCCATTTCCCTCTCACTACACAAACGGGTTAACTCAGTTAGAATTTCTGCTGAAACAGTAACATCCAGACTAGTAGTCGGTTCATCAGCTACGATTATTTTAGGATCGAGTAGTAAAGCCAAAGCGATCGCTACTCTTTGTCTCATTCCCCCACTAAATTCATGGGGATATTGTCCCCAACGGTTAGGGGGAATTCTCACTGCTTCTAAAGCTTCGATCGCCTTTTGTCTAGCTTCCTGGTAAGATAATTCTGATTGATGTGCTTTAAGGGTTTCTACACAATGATCGCCAATAGTCATGAGAGGATCGAGGCGTGTCATAGGGTCTTGAAAAACTAAAGCAACAACTTCCCCCCGTAATTTACGCAATTCTTGAGTATTTAAGTCAAAAATCGACTTATTTTTATATAGTGCTTCTCCTTTTGTCTCACTACCCGCAGGTAACAACCGCATAATTGCCCTACCGATAGTTGATTTACCGCATCCTGACTCCCCTACCAATCCTAATCTATCTCCAGGTTTGAGGTTAAAAGACACATCATCTACAGCCCAGACAATTTCTTGGTTCGATCGATGAGGATAGGCAACTCTAAGGTTATTAACTTCTAGTAGAGTCATAGATGTTAAGGATATAAATATAGCAAGTCTACTGCATTTTAATTACTGAAGGAAAAAATTGCAGCTAGCTTTGATCGAATTGTTTTTCTAAATTAGTACAGACTTGACATCCTCCCAGCGTCGGAGACGCGGGATTCCCAAACATCACTATTTGGGTTTCTGTCGCCCCGTCTCGTCGGCATAGCCGAGAGTCTCCTTCGCACAAATGCAAGATGAAAAACTTCCCCTCTAATTTTTTTGTTGGGAGAAAAAAATACGCAAATTTTATCGATGGCAATCTTCAGGAATTTCTAGTGATTTTTTGTTTGTTTTTAAGGTAGCTAAATCCTAATAATCCCAGGCTTAACAAGCCAAGCAGAGAACTAGGTTCTGGAGTTCCCACTACTACTTGTCCCCGAATTGCACCACCAGGAAAATCGAGGGAATGAATATTCCAATATAAAGAAGTGTCACCTTCAGGTACAGAGAGTAATTCCTCAACTAATGAGGGAAAGTCTGAGAAAGATTCTGTGGCAACGAATTCCCCTTTTGCTTCTTCTAAAAGACCAGTTAGAGTAGTACTTTCATTGGTAATATCAATAACAAGATTGTCATCTAGATCGCTCGCAACAAAATAATTCCCTAAATCATCTTGCCTTAACTCTTTTATGGGAAAAGGTAATTCTCCATTTGCTCCACGGCTAGCACCTGCATGAAGGTGGAATAAAATTATATCGTTACCTTTGGTGGGAGCAGTTCCATTGTTTAGTGCCGTAAAATCTAGTTCTGGAGTTACAACAACCTCGTACTTGAGCGCAAAGTTATTATTATTATCTTGTAATAGGTCTAAGGTAGCAAAACCAGTAGCAGTAGAGGTTGACTCATCAACTTCCTGACTAGCATCTAAAGAAGAAGTAAAACGCCTAACTAATTCAAAAGCTTGGGCTGGTTGGCTGATAGACAGGACAATAGGTGTTAGAGCCAAGGTGCAAAGAGGAAGATGTCGAGATCGCTTCATTTTGTTCAGAAACTCCTGAAATAAAAATACTTGAAAGTTTATTTAATGCTCGTAGTAATTAAAATACAATGTATAATACTCGATTGTACTATACAATATATTACTTATGCTGTTTCTTTTAGTAAAGATAGATTGTTTTAATATTTCTGTTTACGTTGGAATATAACTGCCAATAATTAACTTTACTGACCTAATAGCTTAGAAATGTCGCAGCTGCAAATTATATTAAGAAAATTAGCTAAATTTAAATCTTGATTGCGATATGAGAGTTTTTCTGAAAAGTATTAACAACAAAATGATATTTTTTTATGAATTAAAGATTCACATGAAAATATGTATAACAAAAATACCAATAAAGATTTAATTAGTGCTGGCATTACTGCTGGTTTAGGGGCAGGCGTAGTTACCTCTTTTGCTGTGAGTCAAGGACAAAACCCTTTGCTAGCTCTAGCGATTACAATTATAGCGGGTTTATTTGGTGTTATTTGTCATCAAAACGATCTTATTTAAGATATTTTCAAACCTGTATGGGAAATTTTGATCTTCGCTTTGCTCCTAGAACACCGATTCAGTATCGATCGATTCCTGGTTGGGTAA
>JBFRWE010000107.1:0-29885 GCA_051439345.1 Xenococcaceae cyanobacterium | reverse complement strand
ATACAAGATGTCATTACGCAAATCTGCCGTTATGATAAAAACGATCCAAAAAGACAAAAAACCTTAAATCGTTTACTTATTATTATTCAACAACTACCAGGAATTTATCACTCGTCTCACCAAGACTATCCAGAGGCATTTAACCGCACTTGGGAATGGATGAGTAAGAATATCGATCGCTTTGAACCGAAAACAAATTCTATTCAAAAAAGTTTAGTTATTGGGATTAATGGTTATCTCAGTAGACTAATAACTATCAAAATGCATCCTACAAAATCTTCAAATCCAACTATTCTTCTCGATCGACATGCTCATCGCTATGCAGAGCAATTTGCTAGCGAACAAGCCACACCAAAAAAAGGAGAACAAATTTATCTGAATACCCTATCTGTCTATGCCGTGCATACTTATCTCAAATGTTTTTCGATTAAAACTGTACTGCCTCAAAGTGATTGTTGGTATCCTGGTTTAAGAGCAATGTTCAATGTAGCCGATCTAATTTTACCCAACTTAGGAAAGTTAGAATGCCGTTGGGTTTTACCTAGAGAAGAAACTATTTTTATTCCCACCGAGGTAAGAGAAAATCGCCTAGGTTATGTTTTTCTGCTATTTACTGACGAATTGGAGCGAGTAGAGTTATTGGGGTTTATTCCTGGAGAAGATATTAATCGTGAGACAGAATCGATCGCCATTTCACAACTACAACCGATCGATGTTTTCTTCGATATAATTCATCAACTACAAGTCAAAGTAAATCTACATCAATGGTTCATAGGTTTATTTACTCAAGATTGGCAACCAGTAGAATCCATAATAAAAGGCAGAATGATAACAAGCTTGTCGATCGATTCTTTAGCCACTAGTATCAGTCGAGGTAAAATCCTTAGCTTGAAACAAAACAGGATTGAACAAGAAATAATCTTAGTTTTAACAGTTACCTCTAAATCCACTACAGAAGCAGAGGTTTGTCTACAAATATATCCTATTGATGCCCAAGATAATCTACCACCAGGATTATCAGTAAAAGTATTAGATGAATTAGGCAATGCTTGTTTAGAAGCAAAAACTAACAATGCAGATGATTGGATCAAACTAGAATTTGATTGTCGAAACGGAGAAGATTTTAGCTTACAGATTATTTGGGGAGAAATGAAACTTCTAGAACAGTTTGAATTTCTTTTACCTTCTAACTCCGAACTCCGAACTTCTGACTCCTAACTTTCCCCCCTAGATGATCAATTTAACCAATCCTCGTCAACTTGCTTTTTTAGCATTACAAGATGTATACCAAAAAAAAGCCTATACAGATATTGCCCTCGATCGCTTTTTAAGACAAGCTAAACTAAACAAAGCAGACAAGGGTTTAGCTTGTGAATTACTCTATGGGATAGTTCGTAGACAAAGAACTCTGGATGCTCTGATTGATACTTTAGGCAAAAAAAAAGCCCAGCAACAACCACCAAAATTAAGGATCATTCTGCACATCGGTTTGTATCAGCTACGTTATCTTAGTCAAATTCCTGACTCAGCAGCAGTCAACACAAGTGTAGAATTAGCCAAAACAAATGGTTTAAGTAAATTAACAGGGGTAATTAATGGCATATTAAGAGAATATCTACGTATTTCTATCAACAGCGATCCTTTAGCTTTACCTGTCGATCCAGTAGCAAGATTAGGGATTTTACATAGTTTCCCCGATTGGATCATCCAAATTTGGTTAGAACAATTAGAAGAACCTGAAGTAGAGCGACTATGTAATTGGTTCAATCAACCACCCACTATCGATCTTAGAGTAAATATCCTGAAAACTTCTGTAGAAGAAGTAGAAACCGCCTTATTAAAAGCAGGAGTATCTGTATCTCGCTTACCTTACTTACCTCAAGCACTAAGATTAACTGGTGGTACTGGTGCAATTCAAAAATTGCCTGGTTATCAGGACGGTTGGTGGGTAGTACAAGATAGTAGCGCACAGCTAGTAACCCATCTTCTCGCTCCTCAACCAGGAGAAACGGTGATTGATGCATGCGCTGCACCAGGAGGAAAAACTACTCACATTGCTGAATTAATGCAAGATAGCGGTACAATTATAGCCTGCGATCGCGACGGTAAACGCCTCAAAAAAGTCCAAGCTAATGCTCAAAGACTACAATTGCGATCGATTCAAACTTGTGTCGGAGATAGTCTTGAGTTAGAACAATTTAGAGAAAAAGGCGATCGAGTTTTACTAGATGCACCCTGTTCTGGATTAGGGACTCTGCATAAACGTCCCGATATTCGTTGGCGACAAACTCCAGATAAAATTGAGGAACTTTCCAGGCTACAAACAGACTTATTAAAACAAGTATCAACTTGGGTTAAACCAAAAGGTATTATAGTTTATGCTACTTGCACCCTCAATTTGTTAGAAAATGAAAAGGTAATTAAATCTTTCCTTTCTACTCATCCCCATTGGTCGATCGAAATTCCACCTTCTTTCAGCGGCTCTCATTTTGCCACATCAGGAGGTTGGCTGAAAATATTTCCGCAAAGACACAATATGGATGGATTTTTTCTCGTTAGACTCAAAAAACAATAATAATATGCAAATAAAACTAACACATAAAATGAAACAAATACTCAAAATTTTGATTGGTGCTGCTTGGATAGATGGTGTTATTCAGCCAGAGGAAAGAAAATATTTACAGCGTATAGCCAAAGACTATCAACTCTCTGACGATCCAGAAATTAAACCCTTACTATCGGAACTAAAAGTAGTCAAACCAGAAGAATGTTATCAATGGTTACAAGATTATTTAGGAGAAAACCCAACTCAGGAAGATTATCAAGAATTGCTAGAAAAAACTAGTGGCTTAATTTATAGTGATGGAGATGTAGATATTCGAGAAGTTAAATTGATTGAAAAGCTACAATTACTCGATCCTGCTAATGAACCAAAGCTATCGGTTTTCGATAAAGCTTTGAGAAAAATTCAGAAGCTATATCGACAAGCAGTAGAACACCAAATATAAAAGTTAACCTGTCTATTTGTCGATAATTTTAATTCTTTTCTACGAAATTGCTAGTTTTTGCCAGCATAGCTTTAGAAAAGCGACGCAGTTGCGCTCGCAGGTATTTCTTTTGATCGAAGGTGTGAAGGAGAATAAAAGCCAAAAAGGTGTAAGATATCCAAAAATGTACGCTATCAGCAAATCCAGATACTTCCCATTGCTCGTTGGGAGGAAATATGGGGGGTAAGACGATGCCAGTGGCAAAAATTCTGATGTCATGAGAGCCAACGTTGGAATCAAAATAGCCACTAAGTGGTGCTAAGAGCATAAAAAAGTAAAGAATTATGTGGAGGATAACTGTTTTTAGCCAACCTTTTTTGTGCTTAGGTCGATTTCGTCTATATCTATGTAGCATGACCGATAAGAGCAAAGAAATCCTCGCTAATAATATACTCATAACCACCACTCCTAGAGTTTTATGAGTGTCGAAAATAGTTTCTCGATAAGAGAGGGATTCTGGCAAACCTGCCATATATTTACCGCCAATGAATAGTAATAAATAGACAAACGCCATTAACCAATGTAAGAACCATAAACGTTGAGCAGGTGACTTTTTTCTCGCCTTTTTTACTTTAGGTTGAACTAGTGACATGAAAATTCCTCTTTTATCAAGAACGTAAAATTAACTTTTTGTAAGGCTTAACTCTGAGCAAATCCCGCATCTACTACCAATGTCTGACGAGTGATTGCTCTGGATGTGTTTGAAGCTAGGAATAAATAAGTTCCAGTCAATTCATCGGGTGTAATTTCGATGGGAATCGCTTGTTGTTCGTATAAATTTTTATGTTTGGCTTCTGGTGTAATCCATTGACTGAGTTGTCTTTCCGTCATAATCCATCCAGGTGCAACTGCATTAACCCGAATATGATGTTTTCCTACTGCTTGCGCCAAACTACGAACCATGCCAATGATTGCTGCTTTGGTGGTGTTATAAGCAATCATGTCTGGTTTAGCCACCCAGACAACATGAGAACTGGTCATAATAATACTACCTTCACCAGCTTCGATCATGTCTGGCAAAAGTTCGCGACAGGTAACAAAATAATGCACCACATTAAGTTGAAACAAATCATTCCACTGCTGTTCGGACATTTCTAGCAATGGGTATCTAGGATCGTAACCTGCATTATTAATTAATACTTTTACTACAGGTCTTTCCGCTTTTATCTTGGCTAGGGTTTTAGTAAGTGCTGAAGTGTTAGTTAAATCTATGGTGTAGAGATTTACTTTTCCACCAAACTGCTCGCATTCCTCAACAACGAGTAAACCTTTTTGATAATCGCGATCGAGGATAGTTACCTCTGCACCTTGTTGGGCAAATGCTCTGGTTAAAGCTTTGCCAATTCCATTACTACCACCTGTGATTAAAACGTGTTTTTCTTTGAGATCGGGATAAGTAGGGTTCATCTTTTTCTCCTATCTAGGTAATTAGGGCAGTTCGCGAACCGCCCCTACTCTAAATCAATACTGCTTGGTGACTAGCTAACCAATTTTTGCTAGCTGTGACATAGGATTTGATTTGCTCTAAACTGCCATCGAGAGGAGAACCTGGTATCTGACGGGGATAGGCACATTCGATGATTATGGGGCTAGTATATTTAATCGTGTCAAGAGCAGCTAATTGAGCTTCAAAGTTAGTATGACCTAACCCAATACCTTGGCGATTAGAATCGGCAATTTGATAAATGCTGAGTTTATCTTTACATCTAAGGATCGCTTTGACTGGATCGTCTTCCTCTAAATTCATGTGGAAAGCATCCAAAATAATGGTCATGTTGGCAGCATTAATTTCTGTGAGGAGGGAAAGAGCATCTTGACTATTGAGAATGAAGCGGGATAAATAACGATTGAGGGGTTCAAAACCCAACCGAATCTTAGCGGATTGAGCGTGAGTAGCAATCTCTTGACAGGATTGAACCAGAATTTCTAGCGAACCTGAATAAGTACTACCCATCTGATTTTGAATATATTCGTGACAGGTAATAATCGGTTGATCGAGTTCGGCACCGTAGTCAATTAGCCTCTTATAGTAATCGATCGCCTTTCTTCTCAAATTCAAGTCACTGCTAGCTAGATCCACATTCCCTGGAGTGAGAGAAAAAATTTCCAACCCTCTATCTGCGAAAATTTTTTTAACATCTTTAGCAGCCAGGCGATCGATATCTACATATAGTTCTATACCATCCAATCCTATTTGAGAAATTATTTCAGCAAGAGTAACTAAATCTGCGTTGCCGAAGATCCATGTAGTAACACCAATTTTTCTTTGCATAGTCAATATATTTCTAGTTATGTTTTTGCTGGATAAGTTCTAATCAAAAGCTGACTTAGTAGTATTAGCGTTGCTAGGGAAAAAGCAGCACTACTATAAAAAACTCCTGCCATTCCTCCTAATCCAAAGGCAAAACCTGCCAAAATTGGCCCTAATGCCTGTCCTAAAGACAAAATTGTAGCGTTAACTGCCATAAACCCCCCTCTATAGGCTTGGGGTGCTAATCCACCTAAAAGAGCTTGAGTTGAAGGAAACACCATTCCATGGGCTGCACCAAATAACAGACTAGGAATTAATAACAGCCAGATATGATTGAGAGATGGAGTGATAATTAATGCTAGAGCATAGAGAATAAAGGAAACTTTAATCAGGGTAAGTTCGGAAAGCTTTTTGGCAAATAGTCCCAGTTGAGAAGAGACAAAAGCCAGAGACAGTGCCATACTCGCCTGAAGGATACCAATAGTTAGATGAGAAGCTGCCAAATCATTTCCTGCCAAGATAGGAATATAGGTAAAGTAAGCTCCAAACAAAAGAATAAATAAGGCAAGTACTGCAAAAAGCAATCCCATTACTTGGCGATGGAGGATACTACGCCCAATGTGTCGTAAGTAGACTGAGAAATCAAAATCTGACTGCTGGGGTAATGGGGGAAGCTTAAGGACAAATAACACCAACAAAGCGATGGGAATTGCTGCTAAGGACAGTAAAAAAGAATAACGCCACCCCAGTGTAGCCAACCCGCCACTAATTAACGGGTATACAGCTAAACTAATGCCGATCGCACTACCGTTAAATGCCATTGCTGCAGTAAGTTTTTTGCCTCGATACAGATCGCTGATTAAGGTAAGTGCTAAAGATTCTAAGGGTGCAGCACCAATCCCTTGTAGAAAACGCCATTCCAATAAAGTGCGAAAATTCGGCGCAAAAGCACAAACAACTCCGGCGAGCGCAAATAACAGTAAAGCAGGTACTAAAATCTGTTTTCTACCAAAGCGATCGGCTAATACTCCAGCGATGGGAGTTCCAATGGCAATGGGAATGACAAAGGCTGTAATTACTAGCCCAATTTGTTCGGGAGCAATTTTAAGTTCTTCAGCTAGGGAAGGTAAAACTGGACCAATACTACTCGATCCCAGCACTGCCATCAAAGTTACACCAATGACAATCTGAAGATTAAGCTCTCGATCGATCCGAATGGAAGATTGATGTTTAGGTGAATTAACTGGTATTTTCACAATTTTAGACTTTATTCACGCCAATAGAGGTAATAGCAGTCCACAGATAAGTTTGAGGCTAAGGGACAAGAAGTGAAGCCGAATTGAATGAATGCAAAGGACAAGCTTAAATCTATAAATCTGTGACCAACAACACTAAGAACAGTAAACTTAGAGTGAGAATTGTCGATCTCTAGTTACAATGAAATTAAAGTCCAAGCCTATCTCAGCTTGGCAGAGCGGAGATAAGCTGGATTTATTGAAAAGAAGTGGTCAAGACTTACACGAAGAATGAGGATTGTCAAGTTTTCTAGCCAACCGCAACCACATCGTAGGTCTTCACACTTCTTCTTTGTTTGTGTTTCTGGATAAAGTACTCAACGATTCTTCTGACCAATTCTGGATCGACTGTAGCCAAGAAGTCTCCTTCTGGGTTATAACATTGACCGATTTTTTCGAGTATGACAAAGCGCAGATCTCGTCCAGTTTTTTTGTTGTCAGCAATCATCGCTGCCATCAGTTTTTCGGGGGTAATTTCTGAGGGAAACGGATTATTAAAGCCAAGTTTTTCTTCAATGACATAATAATGACGTTCTACATCTTGCTCGGAAATTAAGCCCAATTCTTTAGCAAGTTCCGCTGCAATTTTCATCCCAAAAGAAACTGATTCGCCATGAGACATTCTTCCTTGTTTGAGCCATTCAATCCCATGCCCAAAGGTATGTCCATATTCAAGGATAATTCCGTAACCTCTTTCGCTGGGATCTCGTTTGAGGATCTCTAGTTTGGAGAGAATAATTTTGTAAGCCAGATCGGTTAACTGCTCATCGGTAAACTCAACTTCAGGATTGAGAATTCCTTCTAGGTAAGTCAGAAAGTCTGGATCGGAAATAAAGCCATTTTTAACCCCCTCAATGATGCCACTACGCCGACCAAAAGCAGGCTCAGTTTTGAGATACTTGGTATCTGCCCAAATAAATATGGGTGCATGATACAAGCCAAAGTGATTTTTGCCAGTTTTGCCATTGACAGCTTGTTTATTACTCAAGGTGCTATCGGTTTGAGCCATCATCGTGGTAGGGATTTCAATATAGCGAATACCTCGGTAAATTAAGCCAGCCACTAAACCAACTAAATTACCCACAACTCCGCCACCAAAGGCTAATAAGATGGATTTTTTCGATGCTCCTTTAGCAATTAGTTTCTCGCACGTATCTTCTAAGACAGAAAAGTATTTGCATTTTTCCCCAGACGGCACAAATTCGAGGTGACAAGGAACTTGCTGACTAATTTTTTCGTACAGGCTTTTGCCGAATAACTCAAACAGATAAGGTTCGGTAAAGAAAAAGATTTGATCGCACTTATAATTGTCTAAAGTCGCCAAAAAATTGTCTTCAATGTCATAGCCAAAATAAAATGGGCTAGGTGTGGCTAAATGAGTACTGAGCTTAACCACCTTGCCCTGTTGCCAAGTTAGGTTTTGAGCGTATTGCATCTTTAATTAATCCTTATGTGAATTAGATTGAACGAGTAGGTTATTGAATCTCAACCTACTCGTTTACTATATCGCAGTTATTGAGAATTATTCGTGATAGTTATTGTAAATAAAACTAATTATTGAAAATAATTAATAAGATATTTATATCAAATGTGCAATTTGATTAGGGTGTATTTTAACCTAATAGACTAGGTGAAATCATTGGCGACAAATTCAGATTAGGTTTTATTTGTCAAGTATTTTTTATAATTTTTATTAAACAATTCAGTCTCTTGCTTTCATCGATGTTTGGGGCTTTCGCTCCCATACCAGAGCAGGAAGCGAATATTCCTTTCGGTCTATTTCAGGAGCGCGATCGCTTTTGTGCCAAAGCGATCGCGCTGATAAATTTTTTCCTTAACTACATAATTGTTAGCTGTTAACAGATAAGGGTACCCAAATAATAAAAGTTGTCCCAGGAAATCTACTATCTTGAGCAAAATTATTGGGACTAATCAGCTTTATTTTCCCTTGAATTTGTTCTACTAATTCTTTAGCTATAGATAATCCTAATCCAGTACCATCAATATCTCCTTCAGCTTGAATACCACGATAATGACGTTCAAAAATGTGTTTTTGATCTTCAGGAGGAATACCATATCCAGTATCTTTAATAACAATTCCTAAAGATTTTAACCTTGACTCTAGCTGTTGCGTTTCTATAGCAATACTAACTTTTCCTCCCTGGGGAGTATATTTTATAGAGTTGTCAATTAGATTATTTAATACTTCTCTCAAGGCTTTAGAATTAGTTGTCACTAAAGGCAAATTTTGAGGAATATTTTGAATTATTTCTATTCCTTTTTCCTCAGCGATCGCTTTAGCTGAAATCAATAATGGTTCTAAAATCTTTTGAACTTCTATTAGCTCTAGTTTGGCAGTATTACTAGGAAGAAGAAAATTACTAGAAGCAGAGTTGTCTTCTGTTGATAAAAAAACAGGACTAGCATTTAAAGTCAAAGATTCATGGTTTTGTTCTTGACGTTCGCTCTCTTCTTCAAATTGAACTAGTAGCTCTTGTAAGCGATCGCTTTCTCTTAAAATACTTTGAGCTACAGATTGATTACGATCTTCTGGTAATAAGCGTTTAATTAATAGCTTGCTAAATGTGCGTAAAGCAGTTAAAGGATTACGTAATTGATGTAACAGGTTGTCTAAGCGGTCTTTTTCTAGTCTCTGTAGTTGCTGTTGCTGTGCTAGTTGTTTTTTATGCCATTGATCGCTACAATCCAGGAAACGAGCGATCGCCAAAATCTTAGCAATTTCTTCTATCTGCCATAATTCTTGCTGAGTCCAGTCATTATTTTTCTGCCCGACAACTAGTAGGCCTAAAACCACATCTTGATAAGCTAAAGGGAGAATAAGCTGTTTTCTAGCCGAACATATTTCTTCTTTTTCTTGAGGAGTTTTAACATTTTGAGCAGTAGTATTTTTCAGCAAAGAATTGGCAATTAAGCGAGGTTGAGACTTTAGTCGGGACAAAGATTCTGGTAACCTCAAAGGGGGTAACTGTTGTTGCGGACTTTCTTGAGAATGGGGATAAATAGCAAAAGGTATTAGTTTGGTTGGGGAAGATTCTATTAACTCCTCTGTTAAATAAACAGCACTCCAAACAGCACCAAGTCCTCTACTCAATATCTCCATTTGAGACTGACATAAAGCTGCAAATTCTGAACCAGTAGCGATATAAGAAGAAGACATCACCGAGTCTAGATAGGTTTGTGTTTTATAAAATAGTTTAAAGCAAGCTCTTAGTGTATTTCTGAACTATATTCTTTTGTCTCCCTCTCTTTATTAACTTTCGTATCATTATTTTGGATTTTTCAAAATTATTCAAGGGCTTGTTATCTTAGCCTACAGTCATCAATCCCTTGCTTACTGCCTAATGTTAAGATAGTTGATTTTTTTTGATTATTACGATACAATCTTTTCGAGTTTTGTAACTATAATTACAGCTATTAAGGAAAATAATAGGAGGTAACTGGGTTGGCAAGGAAACGCAAGCGCAAGAGCCGTCGTCGCCAAGAAGGACGTAAGATTTTGGAATTGGTTCCTCATTATAATATAGAAAGTGGTGAGGACAAACCAGTAACAGCAGCACGCAAGTATATAGCGTCTACAAGTATTTTGCCTCCAGCCTTGTTAGTAGTTAGACGCAATGAGCATACCACTGACCGATATTTTTGGGCAGAAAAAGGCTTGTTTGGAGCGCAGTATGTTGAAGAAAATCACTTTTTATTTCCCAGCCTGCAATCTTTAGAGGTTGAAGAGCAAAATACAAGAAAAAGTATAGCAGTTGTCAGCACACGCTGAAAGTTCTACTATCGTTTTTATTCAAAATTTAATCTATTTTTATTGTCCCCACTAAGATTTAAACCTTGGTGGGGTATCTTTATCTAAGATTCTGCCAGATCAAAAGATAAAGTTTTTTGTATTTGAGTCAATTCATCTCGATGAGCAGTAATTGTCAAGTAATTTTTTGTTTCCTGTTCTGCTATTGTCTCTATCTTTAATAAAACTTTCTCGATACGACTAGCGTTACGGTAATAAAAAATCCCAGCTATGGGCGAAAATAATAATATTACCCAAGTAAAATTACCTAAAAAGGGATACAAAAAGGACAAAATTAAAGCAAGACAAAATAAACCAAAGGCAGCCAATCCGCTTAAAAAAATCGCTAAAAACCAACTAGCCCTGACAAATCCTTGAAAAGTAATCTCATTGGTTTCTTGATTAAAGGCTGCAACTTTGTAAGCACGAGTCTCAAAATATTGTTGCAGTTTATTCAAGAGTATCTCTTCTGAGTCTGAAGTAGCTAATTTGATTTGTTGGGTGCGGTCTTTGACTGAAGCACGAATAAAGAACACCAATCCAACGAATGATAATAAAGTGAGTAGTAAAGAAGTAGAAAGAATTGATAAATCCACGATTATGATCTATTAACTGAAGAACCGAATAATCTTATTTTAATTTTATTTTGCTTGGAGGTACTTTGCCTCTCCTGGTTAAATTTATTCTTTCTTAATCTTTCGTTATTGACGATCGCCAAAAAAAATGTTTTAAATTAAGAAGAAAAATAAAGGTTAAAGTTCAAATACTGTTGAAAACACTGATTAATTAAATCAATAGTATTGTTTAATCTTTTAACTAAAAAGGTTGAATTATATATTTGATTTGTTTTTTCAAAGAAAACATCTTAAAAAGATTCAACCATAAAATTACTTTGTCATTAGATAACCAATACAGTTTCATAGACAAAAAGGATGAAAACCCATTCTGAGCTTTAACGATACTAGCTAATCTCAGTTTGAGTATAGTCCTCCTCAAGCAACAAATAAGTAATGAAGAGCGATAAAACAGCGACTTTCAATACATTATAAAAGGGATTAAATTGACAGGTAAGTAGACTGAATATATACCATTCTATATTGTGAATAAAGTAGAACTACTCAACCGAATCACTACTAAAATTAGACAATCTCTGGAACTGCAAACAGTTTTAAATACCGCAGTGGTAGAAATTCGAGCTTTTCTAAAAAGTGATCGCGTCAAAATCTACAAATTTGATGAAGATGGTAACGGTCAAGTAATTGCCGAATCGATCGATGAAGATCGCCTTCCTTCTCTGTTGGGATTGCATTTTCCCGCAGGAGATATTCCACCCCAAGCGCGAGAATTATTTCTCAAAGCCAAAGTTCGTTCCATCGTCAATCTAGAAAAGCAGCAAATAAATATCTCTCAACCAGATCGCTTACCTTCTACTGCTACGGGAGAATTAACTGTAGAAGAAGTACACCAGGAATCTTTAAATAATTTACTACAACGCCCTGTCGATCCCTGTCATGTTGAATATTTGACCTTGATGGGAGTCAAATCGAGCCTGGTTATACCATTGGTAGCCGAAAATCGGCTTTGGGGCTTGTTAATTGCCCACCATCGTCATGCCAAAACTATCTCCAATACTAACGTACAAATAATTCAAATCGTTGCCGAACAGTTGGAAATGGCGATCGCCCAAGCTAATTTATTTCAGACAATTCAACAAAAAGCCCAAAGAGAAACTTTAATCAATGAGATTTCTCATCTTCTTCATTCTCCCTTAGAAAATGAAAAAATTTTACCTGAAGTCCTAGCCAAAATAGTATCTGCACTTCAGGGAACAGCAGGCTTGTTGTGTATGAGCGAGGGTACAGCGCAGCCCGAACTTAGTAGTTATCAATATGGTTCTTTACCCCAGTTCTCTCAATCTGATTGGTTGAAATTACAAAATCTAGCGATCGCTCCAAACAAAGTTAGGGCAATTAATAATCTTCAAGAACATGAATCAATTCAGTCTTTGTTACCTGGTTTGAAACAAAATAGACTCAGTAGTCTTCTTTTAATGTCTTTAGATTATAAACAAGAACTTTTAGGTAGTCTGGCTATTTTTAGAAGGGAGATCGATACCGAAAAACTATGGGCGGGCAATAATCATAGCGATCCAAGGCAACTGCGTCCCCGTCAATCCTTTGTGGAGTGGAAGGAAATTAAGCAAGGACAAGCTCATCCCTGGCAACCTCACGAACTAGAATTAATCGACTCCCTTGGCAATAACTTGTCAATGGCAGTTATGCAGGATAGACTCTACCGCCAAGAAAGAAAGCAACGCTTGTTGGTAGAAATGCGAAACCAAGAGCTAGATAATGCTCGTAGGGAAGCGGAAAAAGCCAGTTGGCTCAAGTCTAGCTTTATTTCAACTTCCAGCCATGAATTACGCACTCCTCTAGCTTCAATTCTCAACTATCTCAAATTATTAAAAGAAAACTTTTATGACAACGAGGAAGAATTAGCCGAGTATATCGATGTTGCTTATGGTTCTGCCGAAAATCTCCACGATATTATTGATAATGTCCTCGATATAGGCAAAATAGAAGCAGGAAAAATGGAGGTCGAGTCAAGCATAATAGAACTCGAACCCTTATTAATCGAACAGCGCAATCTTTTTAAACCAGATACTATCAAGCAGAATATTGAACTGATTGTAGACTGCCAAGTAACCAGCGTTTATGCCGATCGCCTCAAGCTCAAACAAGTCTTAACCAATCTTTTGAGTAATGCTTTTAAATTTACCCACCAAGGAGAGATTCACCTAAAAGCAATCCCTAAAACAGAAACTACATCTTCAGGAGAAAAATCTTTAGTAGAAATTTCTGTATCAGATACGGGCATTGGTATCGAGCCAGATCGACAGGCTAATATTTTTGATGCTTTCATTCAGGAAGATGCTTCAATCCGTAGACGCTACGGTGGTACTGGATTGGGGCTAACTATCTGCAAACAGTTAGTAGAACTCATGGGTGGTAAGATTATTCTCAACAGTAAAGGTCGCAATCTGGGAACGCAGATTATTATTACTTTACCTGGAGTAAAGAACTAGATGAAAAGCTTAAAAATTTTGTTAGTAGAAGATAATTTAGCCCTGGCTAAAAGTACCAGCAAACTTATCGAACGCTTAAGCAAACATAAGGTTCAAATCATCGACCAACCAGAAACTATTTTTGAGCTATGTATGACAGACAAAGTAGATATAGTAATAATGGATGTTAATCTATCAGAGGCATCTTGGGCAGATGGAGAAGTCAGTGGTGCAGATTTATCTCGATTGTTAAAAACTAAACCAGAAACCGCTCATATTCCCATCATTCTTTTGACAGCTTACGCAATGGCCAACGAAAAAGAATCATTAATGGCTGATTCTCAAGCTAATGAATTTTTGACAAAACCAATTAGAGATTACAACATTTTGCTTGAGAAAATCGAAAAATTGGTCAAAAATTAAAATTTTCTAGATTTGTTTATTATTACGTACAAATACCCAATATTGTCTCATGAAGTTTATCTATAATAAGCGTTGAAAACCAAGTCAATTACCAGTTAATTAGCTTCAAAGATGTCAGATAGCCCTGAACATAACTTCAAAGATGACTCCTCAGAATCCACAGAAGCAAATGAAAATATCTTTGTAGTTGGTATTGGTGCATCCGCAGGAGGACTAAGTGCCTTAGAAGAGTTATTTAGCAATCTGGCAACAGATACTGGTGCTGCATTTGTGGTGATTCAGCATCTCTCCCCAGACTTTAAAAGCTTGATGAAGGAATTGCTAGAGCGACAGACTTCAATGGCAGTTTATCGCGTTACTGAAGGCATGAAGTTACAGCCCAATTCCGTTTACTTAATTCCTCCAGGACAAAATTTAGCTCTAGAGAAAAATGTCCTGCATTTAGAAGACCGCAAAAAAGATAAAAATAAAAAGCACGAACTCAATTTTCCCATCGATTTATTTTTTACTTCTCTAGCCAAAAACTATGGAGAACATTCTATTGGCATTATCTTATCGGGTACTGGGAGCGACGGAACTCGCGGATTAAAAGCTATTAATGAAGCGGGAGGAGTAGCCCTTGTTCAAGACCCCAAAACCGCAGAATTTGATGGCATGCCCGTAAGTGCGCTCGCTACAGGAGTAGTCAACCAAGTTCTACCTCCTAGAGAATTAGCTCAACTAATTTATCAGTGTGTTGTTACTCCCGTACATTATCTCGAAACTAAATCTACCACCAGCAGCAATCTTATTAATGCGGGGAACCTCAGTCAAATTACTAAACTGTTAATGGATGAGGAAGAATTGGACTTTTCTCAGTATAAATCCAGTACCATTTCTCGCAGGGTTTATCGTCGTTGTTTGATTCACAATTTAGAAAGTATTGATGAGTATATTAAACTGCTTAGTAGTTCCAGCGAAGAAAGACAAATTCTCTGTTCGGACTTACTTATTAATGTCACTCATTTTTTCCGCGATTATCCAGCTTGGCAGCAGCTAGAAAATAATATTTTGCCTCGATTAATCGCAGGAAGTGAACCCGAAGCAGAATTAAGATTTTGGATTACGGCTTGCTCTACAGGAGAAGAAGCCTATTCTTTAGCAATTTTAGTTCACGAAGCCTTACAAGATTCGGACAAGAAGATTCAAGTCAAGATTTTTGCCACAGATATAGACCGCTCCGCATTAGAAAAAGCATCTCAAGGAATTTATCCTTCTTCTATTGCCACAGATATTGGTTCTGAGCGTTTGCTGAAATATTTTGTTGCTCGTGACAACTCCTATCAGGTAATGCGAAAGATTAGAGAAATGTTGATCTTTTCTCCCCACGATTTGACTAAAGATGCCGGTTTGACTCGTATTAATTTAGTTACCTGTCGTAATGTCTTGATTTATATGAAGTCCGACTTACAAGATCGAGTCTTACGCAACTTACATTTTTCTCTAGTGCCTAAGGGAATTTTGTTTCTAGGAGAAGCAGAGACATTAGGGGAATTTGCCTCGGAATTTGAACCTTTAGACAAAAAATGGAAATTCTACCAAAAGCTGAGAAATATTAAACTGCCTCTGCCGTTAAAATCCAATCCTAGAATCAGCAAAAGTTCTTCCCTTAGTTCTAGCCAAGCTCATAATAAAATTCAATTCGAGCCAATATTAGAACAGTGTCTCAATCGACTAGCAGAGGAATCAGACTCGATTATACTTTTAGTTAGTCGTGACAACCATTTGCTTCATGTTAGCGGAGACTCTAGTAAAATATTCAAAGCCCCTGATGGCAAAGTGACAACAGAAGTAATTAAGATGGTAGTCTTGCCGTTACAACTACCTCTAAGTACGGCTTTGCACCGAGCTAAACAACAAGAAAAATCGGTATTATATCAAGGCATCAAATTAGAAGAGCGAGGAGAGATACTCAATGTTAGTGTAGAAGTTATTCCTCCTCAAAGCGATCGCCGATATGGGGATTTCTTTTTGGTAAAAATCAAGCAAGAACTAGCCGTTGTACCTTTGGCAATTCCTGAAGCAGAACATTTTGAACTGGGTAGCGAAGCTTCTCGGCGCATCATGGAATTAGAAAATGAATTACAGCAAACTAGAGAAAATCTGCAAGCATTAGTCGAAGAGTTAGAAACTACTAACGAAGAACAACAGGCTTCTAATGAAGAATTGACCGCCTCTAATGAAGAACTGCAAAGTACTAACGAAGAATTACATTCAGTCAATGAAGAATTACACACCGTTAATATTGAATATCAGTCAAAAATTAACGAACTGACTCAACTAAATGATGATGTTGATAATCTACTGCAAAGTACGGAAATAGGCGTAGTCTTTTTAGATTCCGAGCTGAAAATTCGCAAATTTACCCCCGCTGCTACAACTGCAATTGCCCTACGTCTAGTAGATGTGGATCGTCCTCTAGCAGATCTCTATTGGAAATTTGACTGTCCTAATTTATTCGATTTATTACATGAGGTGTTGGCAACCAAAAAATCTAAAGAGTTGGAAGTTAAGCTCAAACAAACAGAGAGCTATTTGTTAATGCAAATTCATCTCTATCAAACTGAAAGTGAGGATAATGAGGGACTGGTTATTTGCTTCATTAAAATAGATGAGATGAAGCAAGCTCAACTAAAACTCGAACGAGAAATAATTGCCCGCCAACGTTCTGAGGAACAATTAAAAATCAATCAAGAACAATTAATAATTACTCAAGAGCGAGTAGAAAATATTTTTAGTTCCCTAGAAGATGCTATTTGGTCGTTCGAGCTGCCAGAAAAAAAACTAGGCTATCTCAACACTTCATTTGCCAAAATTTACGGTCGAAGCCAAGAGGAATTTACCGCTAATTTGAATCTTTGGCTGGATGTTGTCCATCCCGAAGACAAAGACATTGTACAAAAGGCACATCGACCAATTAAGCAACAAGCAAAAATCGATCTTGAGTATCGTATTCTGCACCCCGACGGCTCGATACGATGGGTGAGAGACCGCAGTAAAGTTATCTGTGACGATCGCGGGACTCCCATTCGGCAAGATTTTGTCATTAGCGATTTAACCGAACAAAGACAAGCACAGCAAGCATTAAAGGAGAAAGAGCGCAGTTTTCAAGCAATCTTTAATTCCCTGTTTCAATTTATTGGACTGTTAACTCCAGAGGGAATCTTGCTCGAAGCCAATCAAACTTCATTAGATTTTGGCGGATTGACCCCAGAAGAAGTTATTAACCGACCCTTTTGGGAAGCAAAGTGGTGGACGATCTCTGAAGCTACTCAAGAACAATTAAAACAAGCGATCGCCCGTGCAGCAAGGGGTAAATTTGTCCGTTATGAAGTAGATGTGTTGGGTGCAGAAGATCGGGTGGCGACGATCGATTTTTCCCTCAAGTCAGTCATGGATGAACAAGGAAAAGTCGTTCAACTAATTTCCGAAGGTAGAGAAATTGGCGAAATCAAGCAAGCTAGGGAAGAATTACAGCAGATCAATCTAGAATTAGAACAACGAGTAGCCGAGCGTACCCAATCTCTAGCTCAATTTAGCGATCGCCTAGAACAATTACACCGATTGGCGATCGGCGATCGCCAATCGAGCGATAATTTTTTGGCTGATTATCTCCAAGCTGGATGTCAGATGCTAGGTATGGCTACGGGAATTGTAAGCGAAGTCAATAAATGTATCTATAAAATTATCTCCGTTCAGTCTCCTCTTGCCTTGTCAGTAGGCTACGAAACCCCCTGTACTGATACCTATTGTGCGGAAGTAGTAGAAACCAAAACTACAGTTACCTTTGCTGAGGTGGGTAAGCTTGAATCGATGCAAAATCATCCCGTTTATCTCAACTTCAAGTTAGAGTCTTTTATCGGGACACCAATTTTTGTCGATGGCAATCTCTATGGAACATTAAACTTCTCCGACACTACACCCAGAGAGTCGGGATTTACATCGGCAGAAATCAAAATTGTCGAACTGATGGCGAGAGATATTGGTAATTCTCTTACCTCAGTTCGAGCCGAAGAAGCCTTAAAAAGAAGCGAATTACACTTCCGCAATACTTTTGAACAGGCAGCCGTAGGGATTGCTCACGTTTCTCCAGAAGGTAACTTTACTGAAGTTAACCAGCGTCTATGCCATATTTTGGGCTATGAAAATGATGCCTTATTAAGTAAAACATTTCCAGAAATTACTCATCCTGAAGATTTAGAGCGAGATCTAGAATATGTTCAGCAGATGTTAGCTGGGGAAATTAAGCAATATTCAACAGAGAAACGTTACTTTAAAGCCGATGGTTCGATATTGTGGGCAAATCTTACGTTTTCCTTGGTTAGAGACAATTTAGACCAGCCAGATTATTTTATCTCAGTCATTGAAGATATCAGCGATCGCAAAAAGATCGAAATAGACCTCGCACAAAGTCGCCTCAAGCTCGAACAAGCTAATCAAGCCAAAGATAACTTCATCGCTCACATGAGTCACGAACTCCGCACCCCCTTAAATAGTCTAATCGGCTTCAGTCACATTCTCAAAAAAGATTCTCGCCTGATGCCCGAACAGCTAAAATCGGTTGAGACTATCCATCGTTGCGGACAACACCTACTGACTCTAATTAACGATGTCTTAGACCTATCAAAGCTAACTGCCAATAAGCTCAAGATAAATTACAGCAACTTCGATTTAGCTCATTTTATACACAACATAACTAGCATTTTTGCTATTAGCACCCAAGACAAAGGCTTGGATTTTCTAGTTCAAATCTCTGACGATCTTCCCGCAGTAGTCAATGCAGATGAGACTAAACTGCGACAAGTGTTATTTAATTTATTAAGCAATGGGGTTAAGTTTACCCCTACTGGTACTGTTACTCTCTCGGTGAGTTGTCTAACAGTAACTCCTGGTTCTAAGGTTAAGACAGTTCGCTTTAAAGTAGAAGATACAGGAATAGGTATTCCAGAAAACAAACACGAAGCTATTTTCATTCCTTTTGAACAGATAAACCAAGATAGTAATGAGTCTGAGGGAACGGGTTTAGGGCTATCAATCTGTCAAAATATCTTGCAATTGATGAATAGCAAGCTACATTTGGCAAGTAAAGTAGGACAAGGGAGTCGTTTTTGGTTCGATCTCGACTTAGAAGAATTATCGAGTCATAGTTTACCACTGGAAGTAAGTTCTAACGAGGGAGTAAAGGAGTATTTGGCTAAACCCTATAAGGTTTTGGTGGTAGATGACAACGAAGACAATCGAATATTGCTATTAGAACACCTAAAATCTTTAGGATTTATTTTAAAAGAAGCTGAAGATGGTCGAGAAGGTTTTGAAATTGCCCAAGAGTTTCAGCCAGATGTTATTTTGGTAGATTTATTAATGCCTGTAATGAATGGCCAAGAAATGATCGCAGCTATCAGGAAAGATCTTCAGCTACAGGATACGGTAATCTTAATGATTTCAGCTAATATTCAATCAATTCGCGATTCATCCGCTCTCAACTGTGATGGCTTTTTAGCCAAACCTGTAGACTTAGACGAATTATTAGAACTATTAGAACAACATTTACACCTAGAATGGCAAGTTTCAGCTCAGGAGTCTAGAGCGGAGATTGTTACTGAAGATATAGACTTGGTTGTTCCTCCAGAAGAGACACTCAAAAAACTTCTTGAATTAGCAAATTTGGGTCAAATGAAAGGCTTAAAACAACAGATAGATTTATTGGTAGAAATTGATTCTCAGTATATTTTCTTTGCCAATAAAATTCGTCAACTTGTTGATAATTATCAACAAGATAAATTAATAGAATTAATTGAAAGCTTTATCTAAAATGAGTTCTATGAGGACAAAAGTAAAAGATTTTTTCTCTTAAAAAATAATTGGCTCATTTATCTAGCTAGTGCGCGAGAATTGGTATTATTTCTTTACTGCCAGAAGTTAGTTTTTTTGTACTGGTGCAAGAGCTGAGGTAGAGTAATTTCGGTTAGATTACAAAGTTATGATTAGTAATTTAACTGATTACCAAATACTGTTTGCTTAGTTAAAACTGATATATCTATTTTAGATCATATATATTTTTCAATGGTTGTACTGAAAGAAGAATTATTATCAAAAACTATTTTGATAGTGGATGATAATAGCAATAATTTGCAGCTTTTAGCTAAATATTTAGATAATGCTAATTACGAAACACTGATTGCTCAAAATGGCACGAGAGCGATCGCCATAGCTCAAACCTTACAACCCGATTTAATCTTACTGGATATAATGATGCCTAACACGAATGGGTTTGAGGTGTGTCGTAATTTGCAAAGCGATCCGATTACTAAAGATATTCCCATCATCTTTATGACCGCACTAACCACAACCAAAAATAAAGTAGATGGCTTAAGGTTAGGGGCAGTAGACTATATTACCAAGCCCTTTGAAGAAGAGGAACTATTAGCGCGAGTCAGAACCCATCTTTCTCTGGCTCATATCTATCAAATGTCACTCAAAGATGCTAGTAGACGGAAGCAAATGCTAAAAATTAGCGATCGTATTCGTCAATCTCTCGACCTCAAAATAATTTCTGAAACCGCTACTACTGAAATTAGCAACTTACTCAACTGCAATTTTGTCGGTATCGCTTTACTCAAAGAAAAAACAATCACGATCGAGGCTTATGCTTCAACTGACGAAATAGAGATAGAACCTCATTCATCTATTCCCTACGACTATCTATGTCCTTGTCAAGATGTCTATCAGTCTTATCTCCAGGGAAATATTCAGATTTTGGAGAAACAAGACCGAGCAATACCATTACCCGATGCGCGCTCTCGATTAATCCTCCCCATTTTAATCAAAGATACTGACCACACCTCACGTTTTTTCTCCTTTACAGAAAACAAGCTACTTACCAATAATACGCTGTATGGCTGGCTAATTGTAGATCGATGTTCGTCCGATAGTACTTGGCAAGCAGAGGAAATAATCGTACTTCAAGAGTTAACAACTCATTTAAGTATGGGTATTAAGCAGGGATTGCTCCACAAACAATTATCTGAGCTAGCTCTTCTAGATTCCCTAACCCGTATTTATAATCGTCGCTTTTTTGACCAGCAGTTAAAACGAGAATGGGGAAGATTACAGCGCACTTCTGCTCCTCTATCGCTAATTATGTGCGATATTGACTATTTCAAATTTTATAACGATCTCTATGGTCATCAACAGGGAGACAAATGTTTGCAGCAAGTGGCTCAAGCTATCTCTTCTACACTCAAAAGATCGGCAGATATTCTAACTCGTTATGGCGGAGAAGAATTCGCAATTATACTACCCCTAACTCCGCAAGCTGGAGCATCAAAAGTAGGTGAGGATATCAGAAAGACTGTTAAAGAACTGGCAATTCCTCACCATAATTCTTTAGTTGATTCTGTGGTTACTCTGAGTGTGGGAGTAGCTAGTGCTATTCCTGATTCGGTTAATATTAATAGTCCACAGCTTTTAATTGAGTCTGCCGATCTTGCTTTGTATCAAGCAAAAGAGCGCGGTCGTAATCGCGTGGAAGTATATTCAGAATCTATTTCCCATGTCAAAAATCCCCAGGAACTGAACATAAGTTGGGTCAAACGCTTGCGTCAAGCTCTCAGTAAGAATTTATTTAGTCTCTATGCTCAAGCAATTACACCCCTAAAAGGAAATGAATCCCACAAATACTTTGAGATTTTACTTCGTCTTACAGATAGAGCAGATAAGGTAATTCTTCCTGGTGTCTTTATGGATATCGCCGAGCGTAATTTCTTGATGAGCGATATTGATACTTGGGTGGTCAATAACCTGTTTGAAACTTTAGAAAAATTTGCTCGCCATACCTGGAAAAATCACCGTTTTTCAGTTAATCTGTCGGGATCATCTCTAAACAACGAATCTTTTTTAAGGTTTCTCCAACGAAGACTAACCGAATGTTCTCTCCCCCCTGAATTATTTTGCTTTGAAATTACTGAATCTGTAGCAGTTTTGGATGTAGCTCGGGTAACTAGCTTTATTAATTCTTTAAAAAAAATCGGCTGTAGTTTTGCTCTTGATGATTTTGGTAAAGGAGTATCTTCTTTGACCTATCTTAAGAGTCTACCTGTTGATTATTTAAAGATAGATGGTTCTTTTATCAAGGAGTTAAATGTTAATCCAGTATCTAAAGTAATGGTAGAAGCGATAAACCACATAGCTGAAGGCATTGGTCTTAAGACTATAGCTGAATTTGTTGAGAACGAACATATTTTAAGTATGGTTCGAGATTTGAATGTCGATTATGCTCAAGGTTTTCATTTGAGTCGTCCACAAGCCTTGATTGATGCGATCTAAGCGTACAGTTAACTACTAGCAATTGAAAATACCAATAAATCTCATTGTTGATCAATCGTACTTTCTCAGAGTTTTTCCAAAATTTGTCATAATTTACTCATTAATTAAGCAATTTCGATCGTTAACTAAGTATGCTTTATCGGCGATTTGGTCGTACAGAATTAAAGATGCCTGTCTTTTCTTGCGGAGGCATGAGATATCAATACAAATGGCAAGATCTTCCTAGTTCACAAATTCCTCAAGATAATCAAAGTAATCTAGAAGCCACTATCCTTCGCTCTTTAGATGTAGGTATCAATCACATCGAAACCGCTAGGGGTTATGGAACTTCAGAAATGCAATTAGGCAAAATTTTACCGACCTTACCGCGGGAAAAACTGATTATTCAAACAAAAGTATCACCGAAGCCAGACCCCAGAGAGTTTCGTCGTCAGTTTAATCAATCTCTTCAATTTTTGCAGCTAGAATATGTTGATTTATTGGGACTCCATGGCATCAATAATCAAGAAATATTTGCTCAGAGTATGAGACCAGGAGGTTGTTTAGACGAAGCAAGAAAGCTACAAGCTGAAGGAAAAGTAAGATTTATTGGTTTTTCCACTCATGGCTCAACTGAATTAATTACCAAAACCATTGAGACAGGAGCATTCGATTATGTTAATCTCCATTGGTACTATATCAATCAGTGGAATTGGTCAGCAATTGAAGCTGCTCAAAGACAAGATCTGGGGGTATTTATTATTAGTCCTTCTGACAAAGGAGGTAAACTTTATGCTCCACCACCCAAATTAGTAGAATTGTGCAAACCTCTAAGTCCAATGATGTTTAACGATCTTTTTTGTTTGTCTCATCCAGAAGTGCATACTCTTAGTCTAGGAGCAGCTAAACCAACAGATTTTGATGAACATCTGAAAGCCTTATCCTTATTAGATAAAGTAGACGAAATTTTACCTCCAATTTTAGAACGGTTAGAACAAGCTGCGATCGCGACTTTCGATCGAGAATGGGTAAAGACTTGGAAGGTAGGACTACCTAATTATGAGGAAACGCCAGGACAAGTCAATATGCCGATTATTTTGTGGCTCAGAAATCTTGCCCTTGCCTACGATCTGATTGATTATGCGAGGATGCGTTACAATCTTTTAGGTAACGGAAGTCATTGGTTTCCAGGTGCAAAAGCAGATCGAATCGATCGACTGAACCTTACATCTTGCTTAGCTAATAGTCCTCATAGAGATATCATTCCCCATCTCCTCCGAGAAGCAGATTCTCTTTTAGGTGGTCAAGAAATCAAACGCCTTTCTCAAAGCTAAGCAATATCTCTGCATTATTTACAAGAGAAAATAGTTAATATATATAAAGTTCAATATTAAGATATATTAAAATAGGTTAAAATAGTACAATCTAAATGTGAATGAGGAGGGTATAAATTGACGGAAGTGTTATCCCTTTCTCTCCTGATAGTCGCCATCACCATCTATGATGAGATTATCAATGGTCAAATGAACTTTGCTTCTAAATTAACAGAGTGGTTTGAACAAAAGTTTTTAAGCTCTAAAGAAGAGTCTAAATGACCAATGGAGATTTTTTAATTAGCAGATTACACTGATGTGAGTTAAAACATTAGGATTATTACTAATTAGTTTTCTTCTTGATAGAAAAAGGCTCTACCAATATTTTGATTAAAATGTATGAGCAAAGAAACTAACTTAGACAAATTTTGGGAATTAGCAGCAAAAAAAAAGCTGCTAATTCCCTTATCCTTGTTAGGACTGCTAATTACGATGGTGGGGATAGTCTACACTGTCAATAAAATTACTCAAAAGCCTGTCGAAACATCTCCACCAGTAACATCCACTTCAGCCATAAAAGCTGTAACAGCTTTAGGAAGAATTGAACCTTACGGAGAAGCACTTCAACTATCACCACCTCCAGATATAGGAGGAACTAGAATAGGGAAGCTACTAGTCAAAGAAGGAGATTGGATCGCCAAAGATCAAACTATTGCTATTCTAGACAACTACGATCGAACTTTAGCAGATGTAGAATTAGCACAACAAGAAATAAAAGTTGCCCAAGCTAATTTAGCAGTAGTAAAAGCAGGAGCAAAAAAAGGAGAGATAAAAGCCCAAGAAGCAGCTATTGCCCGACTAAAAGCCCAATTAAATGGAGAAATAGCTGCTAATAATGCAGAAATTACTCGCCTAGAAGCTCAACTCCTCACTGAAACTGCCGAAAGAGAAGCCACAATCAATCGTTTACGAGCAGAATTCCGCAACGCAGAAAGGGAATTTCAACGCTATCAAAAATTAGCTCAAGAAGGAGTAATATCGGAGTCAGAATTAGATTCTCGTCGTCTAACTGTAGAGACAGCCCAGGAAAGAGTAACTGAAGCTCAAGCCAGCTACAATAAGACTTTGACTACTTTAAGGGAAGAAATTAATCAGGCTAAAGCAGTAGATAGACAAGAGATAAATACTCTGCAAAAACAAATTACTGAAGCTACAGCTACTTTAGAGCGCATTGCCGAAGTGAGAGATGTAGATGTAGAAGTTGCCCAAGCAGAATTAGGTCGAGCGCTCGCGAAATTGAGACAAGCAGAAGAAAGCCTAAAATTAACTCAGGTAAAAGCACCTACTGAAGGACAAATTATTAAAATTAATGCTTATCCAGGGGAGTTAGTTAGTGAAGATCAAGGTGTAGTTGAGTTTGGGCGAACAAACCAGATGGTAGTAGTAGCTGAAGTTTATGAAAGTGATATTAGCAAAGTACGCCTGGGACAACAAGCCATCATCACCAGCGAAAGTGGTGCATTTGAGGGAGAAGTAAGAGGGGTTGTGAGTCAAATTGCCTTATACATTGGTAAACAAGATGTTCTCGATACCGATCCTGCTGCGGATGTAGATAGTAGAGTAGTGGAAGTAGAAATTAAGCTCGACCAAGAAGATAGCGATCGAGTTGCCCATCTTACTAATTCTAAGGCGATCGTTAAGATTATGTTGTAGTTTGTCAATTTTTGCCTGATTTATGAAAACTCCTTTGGCATGGTTACAGTTAAGTTATGAAAAAGTACGCCTGTTAATTGCTTTAGCTGGTATTGGCTTTGCAGATATGTTGATGTTTATGCAGCTAGGGTTTCAAAATGCACTGTTTGATAGTAGTGTTATTTTTCATAAAGCTATTGAGGGAGATATATTTTTAATGAGTCCTCAATCTGATGCTTTAGGTTTGACAGAAACTTTTTCTTCTAGAAGGTTGTATGAATCTTTAGCCATTGAGGGAGTGGAATCTGTTGTGCCTTTATATCTTAATTTTGGTGTGTGGAAAAATCCTCTCGATCGCAATACGCGCACAATTTTAGTAATTGGGTTTAATCCAGCTAATAATATTTTAGACTTACCAGGAGTAGCAGAAAATATCGATCGCACCAAGCTAGCGGATTTTGTTTTATTTGATGATAAATCCCGTGAAGAGTTTGGCTCAATTCCTGAAATCTATAAGCAACAAGGAACTTTAACTACAGAAATATCTTCTCGCCGTATCACAGTAGGTGGTTTGTTTTCTTTAGGTACATCTTTTGCTTCTGACGGTAATGTCATTACTAGCGATCTTAATTTTTTGCGGATATTTCCTGAAAGAGCAAGAGGGTTAATTGATCTTGGGGTTATTAATTTAGAACCAGGTGCTAATTTAGATTTAGTCTTGGCACAGTTAAGAGCTAAGTTACCTGAAGATGTCAATGTTTTTTCTAAGGAAAAGTTTATTCAGTATGAAAAAAACTATTGGCAAACTAGCACTGCCATTGGTTTTGTTTTTGCTTTAGGTACAGCTATTGGTTTTGTGGTAGGGATAGTTATTGTTTACCAAATTCTCTATACTGATGTTGCCGATCATCTCTCAGAATATGCCACACTCAAAGCTATGGGTTATGGAGATATCTACTTTATTACTCTAGTTTTTCAGGAAGCAATTATCTTAGCTTTTATCGGTTTTATTCCTGGTTTAGCGATCGCTCAAAGTTTATATATTATGGCAGCTAGAGCAACGGGTTTGCCAATTCTAATGACCGTTGGTAGAGCTTTATCGGTTTTGATGTTAACAGTTATCATGTGTTGTATATCTGGGACTGTTGCTGTCCGTAAACTCAGTGCAGCCGATCCAGCAGATATCTTTTAGATGATTAAATAATTAAATTATTAATTATTTACCTCATTACAGGGGTTTGAGAACTAGTTGTAGTGGCTTCTTCTGCTAATTGTTTTTTAGTTCTTTGACAATTAATCAAACCAAAAATTAGCCAAAAAGCCAGTAAGCCAGAAGTCAATAACAAAATAGATATTGAACCAAATTGAACAATCAAAGCTGGTGCAGCAGCAGTAAATAAACCTCCACCCACGATAGGCTCAAAGAAAAGCTGTTTATAAGCAAAGCTTTCAAAAGCTCCCGTTCTATTTTCCCCATCTACCATCCGAATTAAGAGAATGCCTGTGGCTGTTACTCCCATAGACTGTCCCATATCACCAATACCTCTCTCAAACCAGTAAACAGGTAAAATGCGAGGGGCAAGATAAATAAAAGCAAGAACGTTCCAAATAATTCCTACAATAGAAAGAGTGAGGAACACACCAATATTTGCTCCGAGTACAGCCAGATTAATAGTAGCTAGAGCAGTTACAACTAACACATCAAGAGCTACTCCTGCAATTCTTTCTTGTAGTCTTCTAATAATTAGGCAATCGAGATCGAGGCGTTTCATTACTACCTGAATGATGATACCGCCAATTAATGCCATCGGAAACAGAGGAATAGCACCGATTAATTCTAAACCACCTCTACCCCAAGTAACTGATTCTATCCCAGTTAACAATTTTAGGATTAACCAACCAATTACTACTGCTAAACCAGTAAACCCAAAGTTAAGCGAAAGAGGATCGATAAGTAGATTACGCATTAAAATCGCTCTTCTCTGTATAGTAGTATGGTCTTCTCTTTCTGCTGTTTCTTGAAATTGAGCATCACCACCACTTACAGTTGTTGGTGAAGTTTGAATATGACCTTTTTGGCGACCCCAATGAGCAAGAGCCGTACCAAATAGAATTCCTGATACTATACCGATAGTAGCTATTCCCAGAGCTAAATCTCCCCCTTCAGGAAAATCAAGTTGTGCCAAAGTGTCAGCCATCCCTGCAGCCGTACCATGTCCCCCTTCAAAACCAATTTCGATTAATGCCCCAACAATGGGGTTAATCTTAAAGACAGGAACAAGAATGAACATTGCCACCAAAATACCAATAACATATTGTCCCCAAGCAATAGTTTGTCCAAAAGCTACTTGAGGGGCAGTTTTGCGCCAGATATCTCTCGGATTAGGAATAGTTTCGCCTAAAAATAAGGCAGCAAAAACTATGTTAATAAATACACCAGGAGATTGGGACCAAACTGTACGCATGGTTTCAGGGAATATGCCACTAGCCCAATAAGAACCTGACTCTGCACCAAAAGCAAGAGCGATCGCGCCTAATACCCCAGGTCCTAATAGTAGCGCGAGAAAGCCAGCAATAATGGATTCTGGTAGATAAAGGATTTCTAATATTCTGACTTTGTATTTGATAAATCTCCCGACAAGGATTAAAATCCCCACCATGATAAAGGCAAAGAAAACATTAAGAAGAGTAAACATTTTTAGTAGTTAGTAGTTTTGTCACAATAATTACTAGGAATAAAATTATTAAATCTTAATTTGTCACCAATCAACTACATCGATAGATATAAATTTTACTTTATACAAAAAAATTAATATTTCAACTGTAATCGAGAAAGAATATTGATGAATAAAAAATCTGACTGGACGCTGCTTCATGCTAGACTACATCAAACTTTAAGACAGCGAAATTTGTTACCAAAACAAGCAACTATGTTGATTGCTATATCTGGAGGTCAAGATTCTCTGTGTTTAGGCAAAATTTTATTAGATTTACAGTCAAAATGGTCTTGGGAAATCGCGATCGCTCATTGCGATCACCGTTGGTCATCGGATGCAGGAATAGCTGAACACGTAAATCAAATTTCCCGCAATTGGCAGATTCCGATTTATTTTAAAGAAGCTCACAATTTAAAAGAAACCGAAGAAGCAGCCAGGAAATGGCGTTATCAAGCTTTAGTAGAAATTGCTCAAGAACAAAACTTTAAGTATATTGTTACAGGACATACTAAGAGCGATCGAGCAGAAACTTTTTTATATAATTTAACTCGTGGTGCTGGTGCGGATGGGATTAGTTCTCTTAGTTGGCGACGTTTTTTAAGTGAAGAAATTCAATTAGTACGTCCTTTATTAAATATTTCTCGTCAAGAAACTCTAGAATTTTGTCAGCAGTTTCAATTACCCATTTGGTTCGATGCTGTTAATAATAATAAAAAATATGCCCGCAATCGTGTTCGTGGAGAATTAATTCCTTATCTCCAAACTAATTTTAATCCTCAAGTCGAAAACTCTTTAGCACAAACGGCAGAACTATTACGGGCTGATGTAGAATATCTGGAGAATAAAGCAAAACAAATCTTAACCCAAGTGGTTGGCCTAGATAAACGGCAGTTAAATCGAGTCTTACTACGTGATACGCCTTTATCTTTGCAACGTCGTGTTATTCGCCAGTTCTTGACCTTTATTATGCCCAAAAGTCCTGATTATGAACAAATAGAATCAATAGTAAAGCTAATCTTTGCTCCCAATAAAAGTCGAACCTCTACTTTACCTGGAGGTACGATCGCAGAAGTTCAAGGAGATTGGATTGTTTGCCTCAAAGATTCCTGATATTTAATTACAGAAAAATTGCAGTTATTCGTCAGCAGAAAATTTTTTATTTCAGTCATTGTTTAATCGGAAAAGACTTTGGGGAACTATATCAATAGCCCTAATAATCATCTAATAATCTGGGAGCATTGGTGAAAAACAATAAATCACTAATGTAAAGATTTTCCAGAGAAAGTATCTACTGACTAATAAAACTAAATCTAAAAAGTATCACAACCCAAATATGATTGCTATATTAGAGTTGTTCGGAAATGGGAACCAAATTGAGCGGAAACTTGTTGATAAAAAGCTTTTTAAGCTTTATAACGTTACAAAATTCCCGCGTTCTAATTAAAAGGCTTCAGCGATTTTTAAAGGTTATTTCTGGACAGGTATATTTAATCTTTTATACTTAAACACTGGTCAATTGGGAGCTTAATTTTATGTCTAAAATTTTAGTTATTGAAGATGAGCAAGGTATTCGTGAAAATATTGTCGAAATGCTAGAGGTCGAAAATTATACTGTCCTTGCAGCAGAGAATGGGAAGGTAGGAGTAGATTTAGCTCACAAAAATATTCCCGATCTAATTCTGTGTGATGTGATGATGCCAGAATTAGATGGTTATTATGTTCTGAGTGAATTACGTTCTCACTCTATGACTCAAACAATTCCTCTAATTTTTCTGACTGCTAAAACCACCAGAGAAGATATGCGTTTAGGAATGGATTTGGGAGCAGATGATTATTTGACTAAACCATTTACTAGAGACGAATTGTTAGGAGCAGTTACAACCCGTATCGTCAAGCAAGTAGCAGTTGAAAGAAAATCACAACAACAACTAG
>JBFRWE010000106.1:0-6888 GCA_051439345.1 Xenococcaceae cyanobacterium | reverse complement strand
ATCAGCAAAATCTATACCATGTTTATTTAGGTTAGTTGATGCCTTGTTTCTGTCCCATTGATACCTCATTTACTTATTATATGCACATTTGTACAGACAAAAATATTAAGAGAGCTAAAACCTGGGGCTACAATAAACTTAATCAAAACTGCCAGCCCTGATCAGTTATATGTTTCAGACGATATTTTATCGGTTAGAGAAGCCACGAGGGGGAATTGTAATACAATTAATTAGTACTACAAAGGGATTCAACCGCCCTTCGGGGCGGGGGAATAGGGAGTAGGGAGTGGGGAATAGGGAAAGAAATTAGCCCCGAAAATGGTTTCAAGCACGGAGGCGGAGAAACTCCGCCTCCGCTCGCCCTTTAAGGGCGAAAATCGGACGAACAATTAATAGCGGTTTTCATATGAGTGTACCAATCTAATCAGTTAAAGAATCAGAATCAACTGAGCATTCTGTATTTCATCCAATTGAAAACCGCTATAAAGAGAGAACGCTTCGCTGTGAATCTTTATCGCTCCACACCTCAAGCACCGTCTCTTATAGGGCGGTGTCCCCTACTCCCGAACCCCCACTCCCCACTCCCTGCGCTTCGCGCGCTTGACTAAAAATAAATAGTTTATCGAGATAATATGTGGCAAAAAATTAAACAAGAAATTGCCATTTGGCGTGTAGGAGCAATGCCTGGTCTTGCTATAATCGGTTTGGTTGTCCTAGCACGCTTAACAGGACACTTACAATTTTTAGAATTAGCAGCACTAGACAATTTTCTCCGTTGGCGACCTCAAGAAAATATTGATGAAAGAATTTTGATTGTTGGGATTGATGAAAATGATATTAATAATTTGGCAAGTTACCCCATATCAGATCGAGAATTAGCGAATCTAATTCAAAATTTAGAACAAGATAATCCTGCGGTAATTGGAGTCGATCTTATTAGAGATAAACCTCAAGAACCTGGTTATACTGAATTAGAGCAAATTTTTCGTCAATATAACAATATTATTGGTATTGAAAAGGTCTTATCTGCTGGACAAGATTCTCGTATTTATAAAATAGAACCTCCTCCTGCACTTTCAGAAGAACAAATCGGATTTGTCGATGCAATTTTAGATCGAGATGGTAATCTAAGACGCAGTTTACTTAGTGTTGTTAAAAATAATGAATTAAAATTTTCTTTATCAATAAAATTAGCAGAAAATTATTTAAAAACTCAAGGATATAGCTTAGATAATGTGACTGAAGACCCTAAAACTATGCAATTTAATGGCATTAAATTAACAAGATTCATGACTAATTCTGGAGGTTATATTAATGCAGATGCAGGAGGAAATCAAATATTACTAAATTTTCGTAGTAGTCAGAAACCATTTCGGATTGTTTCTTTAGAAGATATTAAAACAGGAAAAGTAAATAAGGATTGGATAACAGGTAATATTGTTCTTATTGGTGTTACTGCTCTTAGTGCCAAAGATGTTTTAAATGCACCAGGAATTCAAGCTGATAATCCTGGATTGGTTTATGGTGTAGAAATTCAAGCTCATGCTATTAGTCAGATTATTAGTGCAGTTTTAGACCAAAGACCATTGTTAACAGTTTGGTCAGAAGGATGGGAATATGTTTGGATTTTAGCGTGGGGATTGTTGGGAATTAGTTTAGCAAGATTATTTAGTCAGTCTCCCTGGAAACTATTAGTAATTACTATTATTAATAGTATTTTTGCGATTACAATTTGTTATTTACTGTTACTAATTCAGGGTTTATGGTTACCTGTAGTTCCTGCTGGATTGGTTTTATGGATTAATGGACTTGGTTTAACTGCTTCTTTATTTTATCGCGATCGACAAAATTTAAAATTTAAGCTAAAAGACCGACAATATATAATTAAATATATGTCCTCTACTATTCATAATCGACCGATACAAACCCTTAAACAAATTTTAAGAAATATTCAAGAAGAGGATTTAGATTCTGCTGTTTTGGTAGAACGATTAAAAATTCTCAACAAAGAACTGCGGGATGTGGGTAAATTAGTAGAAAAAGAAACTATTGTTGATGGAAATAGTATTTATGTGGGAGATACAGAAATAGATTTACAAAGTCCCTTTAAAGAAATTCTCTATCAGGTTTATAGCAACACGATTAGGCAAAAATTACCTGGTTTTTTGGGGCTAAAATTTAAAATTGTCAAGTTTGAGAATATCAATGATAGTAACTTAACGATCGAACAAAAACGTAGCTTATGTAGATTTTTAGAAGAAGCATTAATAAATGTAGGTAAATATGCCAAAGATGCAACTCGTTTAAAAGTAATTTGTACCCAAGAACAAGAGCAAAATATTATTCGAGTAGAAGATAATGGTATAGGCATAAATTTATTATCGAATGAACCCCGAAAAGCTGGAGGAGGAACAAAACAAGCTCAAGATTTAGCCAAACAATTGAGAGGTAATTTTCGTCGTTATCCTCGCGAACCTAAAGGAACTATCTGCGAATTAACTTGGTCGGCTAATAAAAGTTGGTTCTGGCATTTTTAGTCTCGATCGCTTTTTAATGAGTTTTCCTCAAAGATCGATCTCTTACTACATAAAAGTTGAATCCCCAATCTAGAAGCATGGCTTACAGCTTATCCTTAAAATTGTTAGGATAAGTAGCTTTTTCCAATAATGGTTTTAAATCTGAAGCTATGCGATTAGCCAAAATTTCTTGTCCTCGCGCATTGGGATGAATAATATCTTTTTGTCGATGTTGGGGATTATCAATAATCCCTTTGAGGACTTGCGGAATTAGATATGACCCTGTTTCTTGCGCCACACGCTGATATAAATCACGATATTCATCTTTAAATAAACCTAAATTCATGCCCAATAACACAGTAATCGCCCGTTGAGCTTGAATTTTAGCAATTATCATTCTTAAATTCTGTTCGGTTTTTATTTTTGGTACTTTTCTTAAAAAATCATTACCCCCTAAAGCAATAATAACTATCCACGGTTCTTGAGATAAAACATCATTCGATAATCGTGCTAATCCATCGGCGGTTTTATCACCACTCACACCACTATTGAGAATAGGTAAATTGAGTTTCTGACTGAGTAAATAAGGATATGCCTGTTCTATATTTAAACCATAGCCTGCGGTGATACTATCTCCCAAGATAATTATGTTTTGACCCGCACCATAGTTAAGATTAGTAATGTGACTCAACTGATTTTGACAGTTAGTCAAGAGGAACAATATAGTCACGCAAAAACTCAAGACATAAAGTTGCGGTTTTTTGAGAAAGAAAAGCATTTTTAGGACAAATAATAGTGGGTTTCCTGCTAAAAGCAACTGATTGCAACTCAATTATTCCCACGATCACCAATAATTCACCAAGCAGAAAACCATAGAAATATCTAGCTCTGTTGTGAGGGAATATCTTGACTCAAAAAGAATTGCTATATAGTAAAGCTGATAGCTAGTTAAATTATTCAGGACATGAAGCTGCGTGTTACTCATCGGTGGCGATCGCTATTTGTTATTAGTCTGATTTTATCTTTACTTTTAGGACAAGTTTCTTTCGCTCAAGCTTCTGAACCCAGTCAACTAGTACAACAGGGAGTTGAAGAGTATCAGAGTCAACAATATCGTCAAGCGATCGATTCTTGGAATCAGGCTTTGACTACTTACCAAGAAATAGGCGATCGCGCTAGTACAGTAATAGTATTAGAAAATCTAGCCAGAGCCTATCAAAAAATTGGGCAAACAGAAAAAGCGATCGCGTTTTGGCAAGAAGTAGAAGATAACTATACTCAACTAGGAGATATACAACAATTAGCCAGAAGTCTTACCGAACAAGCTCAAGCTTATAGCCGTTTGGGGCAACATCTTCAGGCGAGCGCTCTTTTATGTGGTACTTTGGAAAACGCGAATCTACAGAGACAAAGGGAAACAGAAAAGCAAAAAGTAACTGAAAAGCAAAAATGTCTCTCAGGAAGTGCGATCGCTCTAGCCCGACAACAAGAAGATATACTGGGAGAAGTCGCAGCCTTGGGGAGTTTGGGCGAAGCTTATCGTTTTCGAGGTAACTACGAACAAGCTCTTAGTTATTTACAAAACAGTTTGAAGCTAGCCAAAACAATTAATAATCCTCACTTAGAGATATCTGCATTAAATAGTTTAGGTAATACTTATAGTAGTCTGGCTCAAGTTAGTTATCGTCGTGCCTCCTCTGCCCAAAAAAGAGGAGAAATCTATGGCGAAAATAGTTTGCTGGCTCAATATACCCAAGAAGGAAGAAAGCAAGACGAGCGAGCTAAGAATTACTTTCAACAAAGTCTACGACTAGCAACAGGACAGCAGAATCCTTTATCTGAAATAAAAGCCATTATTAGTTCTCTTCCCATCTATTACCGTCTGGAGCAATATTCAGCAGCAGAAGCTCTACTAAAACAAACTCTAACTTTATTACCATCCCTTCCACCACAACAAGAAACAATCTATGCCAAGATCGATCTAGCTAAACTATTGCAACCCCAAAAAATTACACCAGATAGTTGTTTTAATTCAACCACATTACCTCAAGCCAGAGAATTATTACAACAAGCTGTTTCTCTAGCCAGAAGTATAGACGCTCGCCGTGGAGAATCCTTTGCTTTAGGAGAATTGGGACATACCTATGAATGTAGTCAAAATTATCAACAAGCTTTAGAACTTACTCAACAAGCCCGTTTAGCAGCAGAAAAAGATCGAGATAGCCTGTATTTGTGGGAATGGCAGACAGGAAGAATTTTAATAAAACAAGGAAACAAAAAAGCAGGAATAGCAACTTATGAAAGAGCGATCGCTACTCTAGAAAGTATTAGGGGAGATATTCTCACTGCTAACCGAGATATTCAATTTGACTTTCGCGATACTGTTGAACCAATTTATCGCCAATTAATCGAGCAAAGACTAGATGAAGTAAGTAATTCTTTGGTAATTAAACCAACTGAAACTAATCTCGCTAATAATGTTACTTCTATTCTCAATACCGTTGACTCTCTCAGAATAGCAGAACTGCAAAACTATTTTGGTAACGATTGTGCTTTAAAAGATGCAACTTTAACTACAGTAGATGCAACCAATCCCGATCTTCATACAGTTTATTTTAATTCCATTATTCTTGATAACCGCACAGCTATTATTGCTATGTTTCCAGGAAGAAAAACTAAAGTTATCTGGCATCAACAAAATCGGCAAGCAATAGAACAAGAAATTAATGAATTTCGGCGCAACTTAGAGAGATTTCGCGATAACTATGAGCCTAAATTAGGACAAAATATTTATCAGTGGTTAATTAGTCCTTTTGACCAAGATTTAGAACAAGCAGAGATTAAAACTTTAGTATTTGTTCAAGACGGATTACTGAGAAGTATTCCTATGGCTGCACTCCATGATGGAGAGAAATTCCTGATCGAAAAATATGCGATCGCTACTACTCCTAGTTTAAATCTTACCAATCCTGAAACCTTAAATCGCGATCAGCGTAAGCTGGCACTACGCGATCGCTTAAGAGCATTAGTTTTAGGTTTAACCGAAGCTTCTCAAATTGATGGTCGTAAGTTTGCACCTCTGCCTAATGTCCAACAAGAAATTAGCCAAGTAAAAGATATTTTAATCGAGAGTAAAGGATTTATCAATGAAGAATTCACTCGCGATCGCTTACAACAAGAATTAGCAGAAACATTCTATCCTATTATTCATATTGCCACTCATGGTCAATTTGGTTCTGAACCAGAGGATACTTTTTTAGTCACGGGAAATGAGGAAAAACTAACCCTGACAGAATTAGACCGTATTATTCGCAGTACTATCCCTAGTGATAATCCTGTAGAGTTAATTTCTTTAACGGCTTGTCAAACCGCAGTAGGAGACGAGCGTGCAGCCTTGGGTTTAGCAGGAGTAGCTGTTCAAGCTGGTGTTAACAGTGCCTTGGCTTCTTTATGGTCGATTAGTGATGAAGCCACTCCCCAAATTATCCAACAATTTTACGCCAGTTTGAAAGATAGTAGGCTTAATAAAGCTGAAGCTCTCCGACAAGCTCAAATAGCTTCGATCGATCGAGGAATTCATCCCGCTTACTGGGCATCTTTTATTATTATTGGGAATTGGCTATGACAGTAATCAATAATCAGTGAATTACTAACCACTGTACGGACGTTCCATGGAACGTCTCTACTAACTATTAGCTTCTAAAATTTGTTCTAATCGTTTTTGATGTTCTTGTCTGGTAAGGATAATTTTTCTTTGTTCGTTAATATCGTTTGTCTTGATATTCTCCTCTTGGTTTAATTTTTCGCTCGCAATTAGTTCTTGGAGTAGTTCATAGGTAGACTTTTGTGCCAGGGAATTATCTTTTGCCTGTACAACTTCAGCTAAAGCATCGTACCATAAACCAACTTCAGCATAGAGTTTGGCTTTAGCTAGAGAATCGCTTACTGTTGTCAGTTGTTTTTGCAAACTCATTGATGTATCTACTACTACTATTTCAGTACTGAATACCAAATCTTCAGATGGGCGATTAGGATTACATAAAATTGCTACTTGCCAAACGTATTTTTGTCCCGATGATAAACCTAATTGGTTTTTAGGTAGAGAATAACTCATTATGCCAGGAGAGCTTTCTAGAGTAACTTTGTGAATAGTATTTCCCTTCCCGTTGGGACTCTGAGGACTGTATTCAGATAACTGCAATTCCACTGGATAAGATTGCTGATCTGGAACAAACCAAACAAAGGTGGGATGAGTAGAATTAGTTTGTCCAATATGAGTATAGGGTGCAAAGGCAGTTAAGTTAGTTATTTCCGTACCACTACAACCTCCACCGCTTCCACGAATTCCCGATATACTAGTCGATCGCGAGTC
>JBFRWE010000105.1:0-6513 GCA_051439345.1 Xenococcaceae cyanobacterium | reverse complement strand
GAGCTTTACTTGCATAATGGCAAATTTCGAGTCACTTTTAGTGTTGGCGTTGCGCAGTACCCTCAAGACGGTGTTAATTTGCAAGCTTTGTATCAGACAGCTAGCAATTCTCATTGTAAGGTTTCATAACCTTATTACTTTTAGATGAAGTTAGTTTGACCGGGGAACACTGGTCATCGCAGGCACCGTTGTGTCTTGGTGAGCGTTCCCAAGCCAGTCCGTTGGGCGGGTTTCCAAGGTAGCGCGTTGCGGTGAAGCAGTTCGGTGGCGGGGTTTCCCTGCTTGAGCAAACTGTTGAACCCGAAGGGCGGTGTAACGGTGACCAAAGTAAGGACAAACAATATGATCGAGAACAGTTTCCCCAATAAATCTAGGAACTTTGATTATATTTAATCACCATTTCTAAACGAGATAAGGCACTAACTGCTGACTCCCGCACATACTCGTCAGCAGATTCATCCTGAGATAATTTTGTTAGTATGTCCTCCCCTCGTCGATCGGCGATCGAACCAATAGCATTAATAATTGCTACTGCTACTGCTGGATTATCTGTATTTTGAAGAGCCTCAATTAAACTGTCTAAAATAGGAGAACCAATTGCTCCTAAAGCCATTACTGCTGCAATATATACTACAGGATTGGGATTATTCATGGCAGCTTTTAATCCTTCGATACCTTCTGTGGGGAATGGCTCTTCTGGATAATTGACTGCTACATTGGCTAAAGCTTTGACACAACTTGCTTGAAAAGTAGCGTTATCATTTTGTTTTAATGCCTCAACTAAAAATGGTACTGCATCAAAACCAATAACCCCTAAAGTCTTGACACAAGCTCGACGATAAACTACATCTTCTTCTGCTAAATTACTCATCAGACGAGGAATTGTATTGTCATCTCGCTGTTGGGCTATTTCTACCATAGCTCTTTCTCGTAAGTTAGGGTTGGGATGTTTTAACTGTTCAAATAAAGAATCTATGGTCATGAGTGATTCAAAGAATACTATTAAATAATACTTACAAACACAATGGAGACTCCGAGGCTGATACTTAAACCTTTTAAGTCAAAGCAACAGACTAAGAGTCCCCAGTTGCTGAATGAAACTATATATCAAACAGCTAAAGAACTTAATAACTAAGTTCCTTAAGATAAAGAGTTGATTACGTAGTCAAGAAGAGCGTTGTATTCAGTTAACGCTTGAGCAGACATATCGCGAGGAGCGCAACCACGAGTACGAGCAAAGCTTAAAGCTTCAACGTAAGGAGCAGTAGGAAGATTTAAAGCACGGTAGACTTCGCGTTGTCCAGCAATACCCCATTCATCTAATGGACCAGTACCACCAACTACTAAGCAGTAGTTGATTAGGCGCATGTAGTGCTTAACATCACGAAGACATTTAGACTTGAAAGTATCAGTAGAATTAGCTTCCCCTTGATTGTTAAGGTAGGGATATTTTTTGATGCAAGCATCGTAAGCTTCTTGAGCAACAGCATCAAGGTTGCCAGCTAGCTTTTCAGCAGCTTCTAAACGAGCAGCAGCACGTTGAAGGCTACCTTGTACGGACTGTAAGTCAGAAGTGCTAGGGAAGCGTCCTGCAGCATCAGCAGCAGTAACAACTGTAGTAACAACAGATTTCATAATTTAGATATCTCCTGAATTGCTTTTAACAAAAGCGATAAAATATATACTTGAGCCAACTGTAGATATTGGCTGAGATAAAGCCCAACGGGATTCTAGCTAAGAGCAGCAATTACGCGATCAAAGTAGCTAGATGCTTCAGCAACTAAGCTAGCACAACGGTCTTCTACTACAGGAGAACCCATTTTACGTAGTCTAGCACCAGCAAAAGATTCACTAGGCTGGTCTTTAATATGAGCAGCAGCCTGAGCTTTCATGATTTGCACTGCACGAACAGTAGAAGTAGCGGGTACTCCAAGAGCAGTGTAAGTTTCTTTTAGACCATTTAAGCAACGGTCTTCTAGTACGGATGCATCACCTGCTAATAAAGCGTAAGTAACATAGCGAAGAATGATTTCTCCGTCACGCAAGCAAGCAGCCATACGACGGTTGGGGTAGCAGTTACCACCAGCTTGGATTAAACCTTGGTTTTCGCAGATCATGCCAGCGATGGCATCAGAAACCATGCAGCTAGCATTACTAGCAATTGCATTAACAGCATCTAATCTTCTGTTACCTTCAGAGATGAAGTTTCTAAGAGAAGCTAAGTCTTCTCCACCAATACACTTAGTGCTAGCGTCTGCTGATACTACAGCTCTGGAAAAAGCGTCAAGCATTGAGCTCTCCTTTATTGTTAACTAAATCGTAGTTTTATTATTTTTGATGGTCGATTTCGATTGACTCATCAGTTTTGAAGATAGAGGATGGGCGTTACCACAGTCTCATTTATTAAAAACAAAGTAATAATCTGTAATGTTTACTCCAATTTCGTTACATTTTGATTCCACATTCTTATGGCTCAATTGATTGAGAAGATTGTTGTGTCTGACAATAACTACCTAGCCAAGCTAATCCCGATAAAGAGCGCATAGGTGTTACAAATAGATCTGTCTCTGGCAATTTCAGTAAAACTTGTTCTCCTGGTACTCCTAACCCTAGCCATTGTAGTAAAGGAGATAGTTGCTCGGGATTAACATTGAAACGACAAAAACCTCTAAGCCAAGCAGCCTGATTCTTAAGAGGCTCTAGGGCTTCTGCTCTTACCAAGTTGATTGTTTTCTGCACTTCTGGAGATTCCCTGGCCATTAGTTTTTCTTGTCCTACTCCTAAACCTACCGCTAGTTCTATATTTTCATAGAACATCGGTAAAATGAAATGCTCTACTAAGCCTATCACTCCATTAATAATAGAAACAAATTCACCAGCACTTAGCTTGATTGTCACTTCACCATTAGCATTGGATACTCTTACTGGTCCAGCATTACTATCAGTTAATACCCCAATTAAAGAAGAATTGCGCTGAGAGTCGTGTTGAATAAATAAGGCCGTTCCTTGAGATACTATTCTAGCTTCGGGAGTAGTAATATTACTTTCTCCTTGACCCGGACGAATAATAATAAGGGCAGAGCCACTGTCTAACTCAAAACTGCGTCTTCCAGGAGAGAAGCGAAAAATAGTTCCCGATCCTGTTCGTACTAATGTACCTTCATTAAATAAAAGTTCTGCTTTGGAATTAGCTCCTGTACGCACAGCATCTTGAGGGACTATAATATCTCCTAATTTAGCAGGATTCCAAACAGGTCTATTTTGACGACTAAGATCGACTTGATTTCTGAGTTTGTAAACTTCTGCACGATTTAAGATTGACTGGGCTAAAAGAGGATTGTTTCCTAAACTAGCTAATATAAGAAAAGTAGCAAGTTTGTATTTTAAAGAAGATATATTTTTAAGATTCAATTGGCAAAAACCTCTGGCTAAAAATCATAGCGGTTTTCAATTTTATACACTACAACAAATATCTATATAGTGGTTATCATTTTTGTTAGTTGTTAGTTGTTAGCTGTTAGTAATTGGTTGTTAATTATCAGGAGATTTAGACTCTAACAAACGACTGGCAAATTTTAAAGCCTCTTCGGCTGTTGTGATTTTTCCTTCGCCCTGAGCAATTTGAATTTCTGTAAGTAATTTACCAATCACAGGAGCGGGTTTAAGATTAAGAGTGGCAATTAATTCTTTTCCTGTTATTAAGGGTTGAGGATGAGCAATTTTATTGTCAGGATTAAGATAATTTTCTATTAAAGGAGCAAGGATTTTTTGATTTACACCGGTGGCGATCGCTCTGATAACTAGAATAGGAAAAAATTCTTTAGTTGCTAAAAAGAAAAAATATTGTTCTCGTAATGTCAATTCAGTAGTTAAATCTTTTAATTGAAGTAAATATTTAACTACTCCTAAAACTGTTCTTAGCTGCATGCGAGAATATTTTAATTTTAATAATTCTAATTCTGCTTGCTCTGGAGATTGAGAAACTAAACTAGCCAATTTAGCGAAACTTAAATAATCAGACTGCTTAAAAAGCGAATTATCATATTTTTGAGCTAGAGAATTGGCGATCGAATTAATTTGTTGTAGTTGTTGAAATTTGGCTTGATTAAGTTCAGAAAACCAGGGATGCAGTAAACCGTCTTGACCAGCAGCAATTAACCATTGACTACCCTGAGGATTAGCTAACAGATATTTCAACTCTGTTTGGACTCTTTCTGCTGCTACTCGCTCGATTAAATGAGAGAGAGAACGAATTGTTTGTCTGGTTTCTGGCTCAATAGTAAAATCAAGTTGGGCTGCCTGGCGATACGCTCGCAAAAGTCTTAAGGGATCATCTTTTAGATTGGCAACAGAGACCATGCGAATTAAGCTTTTTTCTAAATCTGGTAAGCCCCCAAGAGGATCGAGCAGTTTTTGTTGGTGGAAATTGTAAGCGATCGCGTTAATAGTAAAGTCTCGCCTTTGTAAATCTTTTTCTAAGCTATCTCCTTCTTGACGGGCAAAATCTACAGTACCTTCAGAAAAAACAACTCTAGCAATCTGTCTTTGTTTATCTAAAACTACAAATCCCCGATGATATTGACGAGCAATTTTGTCAGCTATCTCAAGCGCATTTTCTGGTAAAACAAAATCTAGATCTAGATATGCTCCTTTTCTCTGTAGTAAAGCATCTCTTACTGCTCCTCCTACCAGATAAGCTGAGGACGGTAATAAATCTAAACTGAAGGGTAGATCCCGAAAGCGGAGAAAACTCTCGTCCCCATCAGGCGCAAAAGAATTTCCTCCCAGACAAGATAAGTGATTACGAGTTGTTTCAAAAGACATTAAGTAACCAAAATATTATTTATATCTACGCTAAATTAACAAATAGGACTTGACTAATTGCTGCTATGTGTATCTGTATTAATTGTTATTTTGTCGATCGCTGCCAAACTTATCATGCAGTAGAAACCCAACATCAACAACCCCATCTCACTGAAGAACCAGACTTTGAACCCAAAGAACCTACTATCAATGTTAATATTCGTCCTCAACAAGATTATGTGGAAATGGAATGGGATGTAGTTGGTTGCCAAAGTTTCCTCAGAGAAACTGGTAAATGGGCTTCTTTACGCCCAGGCGAAGCAATTCCTACTTAGTTACAGAGTTCAGAAGTTCAGAAGTTCAGAAGTTAAAATCTTCTACTAACCACTAACTACTATCCCAAAAAATTGACACTATCACCTAATACACGTCAAGATATATGTAAATATAAGTGAACCTTTGTAAAGGTTATAGATGTCGATCGAATTTGTATCTTTAGATAATATTCAAGAGATCGCCCGCCAATATGGTTACTGGGCGGTATTTATTGGGATTGCTCTAGAAAATACAGGTATTCCTATACCTGGAGAGACAATCACTATTACTGGCGGTTTCCTCGCTGGGAGTGGAGAACTAGAGTACTGGTTAGTTCTAGTGAGTGCGATCGCTGGTGCTGTACTAGGCGATAATTTCGGCTACTGGATTGGCAGAGTAGGAGGTTGGCAATTTCTACTCCGTGCTGGAAAAGTTTTTAGAATCCAGGAAGTGCAAATGGAGTTAGCCAGAGAACAATTTAGCAAAAATGCAGCTAAAGCAGTTTTTTTTGGTCGTTTTGTAACTCTATTACGAATTTTTGCTGGACCTATGGCTGGTATTGCCCAGATGCCTTATAAGCAATTTTTATGGTGTAATCTTGGTGGTGCAGCTCTTTGGTCATTAATTATTGTTACTATCTCCTACTTCCTAGGAAGACTAGTTTCGCTTCAGCAAATTGTGCAATGGATTGCAGAATTTGGTGTGGCTGCACTTTTACTAATAGTTCTATTTTTACTAATTCCTTTTCTATGGGAATATAGTCAGAAAAAATTATCAGCTAAAAAATCTAATTTTTAGCTAAATAAAATTAGTCTGACGAAATTAACTTGCTCAGAGATTTAATTTCTAAGCCCAATTCTGTCATAGTTTGTTTTAATACCGATTTAAAGCGATCGACATCATCTGCATAACCACATAATTGGGCTGTTTTCGCTACTCCAGAAGCAGCATTACCCCTAGCACAATTAATTAAATCATTACCAGTGAGAGGTTCTTGCCCTGATAGTAGTCTTTCTCTAGAATCGCCCCAATAAGCACTAAGAGTACAAATTTGTTCTTCCTCCAAAGTTTCCACTGACCAGCGATATATAACTGATTGAGGTTCTATTCCCACCTCAATTAACTTAGCTCCCATATAGTATTGCATTTGACTGAGAGTTTGTTGTCTTACTTCTAAGGGTAAATTTTTTTTGATTGTGCGATCGAGATGAGCTTGAGTAGGTCTAGACATTAAATTCAGATTAATTACCTTTTATGGTCTGGTTATCTATAGTTACTAAAAATGTGGTCAAATATGACACTGGCTACTTTTAGCTCTACCAGGAGTAATCCTGATGGGGCGAACTACAACGCCCTCTATCCCTCCGTCAAAGACTGTTGGGATTACTTTTCGCA
>JBFRWE010000104.1:0-10605 GCA_051439345.1 Xenococcaceae cyanobacterium | reverse complement strand
TCTCTTCGTTGTGATTGTCGTATGCAACTACAAGCTGCCTTAAACATGATTGAAGAAGCAGAGTTAGGAGTAGTAGTCTATTTACGGCAGGAAGGACGGGGTATTGGGTTAGTTAATAAACTCAAGGCTTATACCTTACAAGATTTGGGTTTAGATACGGTAGAAGCTAACGAGCGTTTAGGTTTTCCTGCGGACTTACGGGACTATGGTATGGGAGCGCAAATACTCAATGATTTGGGAGTCAAAAAAATTCGTCTTATCACCAACAATCCGCGTAAAATTGCTGGGTTGAAAGGCTATGGTTTAGAAGTAGTCGATCGCCTTCCTCTCTTAATTGAAACTAACGATCACAATTCTGAATATTTAGCCACCAAAGCTAAAAAATTAGGTCATTTACTCCTACAAACTTATCTCATTACCGTAGCCATTACTTGGTCACGAGAAATTACTTCGGTTACGGCACGCTACGAAAAATTAGATAAAATACGCCATCTGGCCAAATCTCATGATTTTTTACTACGAGAAGAAGCTAGACCAGTAGCGATCGCTCTTTTTAGCCGACCATCGCTTATTTTCCATCTTGGTTTCGATCAACCCCACTTAGCCTCTTCAGACTGGTATCGAGATTGTAATCATCCCTATCTTAGTGGCATTACTCAAATTTTAGACCAAATATCTACTTGGCAAGAAATTGAGCGTTTAGAATTCTTGATCGCTGGAGGAGAAGACTCGATGATGGGTTTACAAATGAAACTCGATCGACAAACTTTTCCCCTCAGTAAAAAACCTTCTCAACTCTGTGCCAATTTAGAAAGTCAAACTATCTATAGTTTTGGTGACAACTAAAAATAAATCTTGATAATTTTGCTCTGCTCTCCCTAGAACAAGCTAGAATCTAGGGTGATTATACGCAATTAATATATATTAGTGATAAATTGGTAATTCTGCTACTCTTCTAAGAAACACTGTATTTACAATTACACTTTGCCTAAGCCAACATGAGAACTAACTATTGTGGAGAACTACGAACAGAACATATTGATAAAACCGTTACTCTGTATGGTTGGGTAAATCGTCGCCGAGATCACGGTGGGGTAATTTTTATCGATCTGCGCGATCGCACTGGCACAGTGCAAATTGTCAGCGATCCCCAACGTACTCCCGAATCTTATCAGGATGCGGATTCTTTACGTAGTGAATATGTAGTTAAAGTCAAAGGGAATGTAAGTCAGCGTCCTGAAGAATCTCTCAATCCCAAACTACCTACTGGGGAAATAGAGATTTATGCTAATTCAATTGAAATTCTGAATGGTGTTAATAAACAGTTACCTTTTCAGGTATTTACGACAGATACAGAATCTGTCAGGGAAGATTTACGCTTAAAATATCGTTACTTAGATTTAAGACGCGATCGCATGGCGAAAAATCTGCAACTGCGCCATGAAGTAGTTAAAGCGATGCGTCGTTTCCTTGAAGATGAGCATAACTTTATTGAAGTAGAAACCCCCATCCTGACTCGATCGACTCCTGAAGGAGCGAGAGATTATCTGGTTCCTTCCCGTGTTAATCCTGGGGAATGGTATGCTTTGCCTCAATCACCACAGTTATTTAAACAATTGTTAATGGTATCGGGATGCGATCGCTACTATCAAATTGCCCGTTGTTTCCGCGATGAAGATTTACGTGCCGACAGACAACCAGAATTCACTCAGTTGGATATGGAAATGAGTTTCCTATCTCAAGATGAGATTATCGAACTAAATGAACAGTTAATTTGTCACATCTTTAAAGCCGTTAAAAATATCGATTTACCTCGTCCCTTTCCCTGTATTACCTATACTGAAGCGATGAAAAAGTACGGCACAGACAGACCAGATACTCGCTTTGGTTTAGAGTTGGTTGATGTAGCTGAAATAGTTAAAGATTCTGGGTTTAAAGTTTTTTCTGGCGCGGTAAAAAGTGGTGGTACAGTCAAGGTTTTACCTATTCCTGGAGGTAATGAGGCTATCTCCAATGTCAGAATTAAACCCAAAGGAGATATCTTTAATGAAGCCGTAGCAGCAGGGGCTAAAGGTATTGCTTATATTCGCGTCCGAGAAAACAATGAAATTGATACGATTGGCGCAATTAAAGACAATTTAACTGAAGAAAGAAAGCAAGAATTATTAGCTAAAACTGGTGCTAAACCAGGTCATTTATTATTATTTGGGGCTGGAGATATAGCTACTGTTAATAAATCTCTCGATCGCTTACGTCAAGCTATAGGTAAAGAACTAGGTTTAATTGATGAAAACAAAATTAATCTAGTTTGGGTGACAGAATTCCCTATGTTTGAATGGAATGCAGACCAAAAAAGATTAGAAGCTCTCCATCACCCTTTTACTGCACCCTATCCAGAAGATATTGAAGATTTAAAAACAGCCAGAGCGCAAGCCTATGACTTAGTTTATAACGGTTTAGAAGTAGGTGGTGGCAGCTTAAGAATTTATCAAAAAGATATCCAACAAAAAGTATTTGAAACTATTGGATTTTCCCCAGAAGAAGCCCAAGAAAAATTTGGTTTTTTATTAGAAGCTTTTGAATATGGCACGCCTCCTCATGGTGGTATTGCTTACGGTTTAGATCGTTTGGTAATGCTACTAGCTGGAGAAGAGTCTATTCGAGATGTAATTGCCTTTCCGAAAACACAACAAGCCAGTTGCTTATTAACTGATGCTCCGGCACCAGTAGATAAATCACAACTGAAAGAACTTTATATTTCTTCTACCTACAAACCAAGAGAGTAAAATGAACAGACCAACCAACTTAATCCGTTATTACTCTTTGCTTCTGAGTTGTTTTATCCTACTCATTTCTATTAGTTGCGCGCAAAATCCAGTCGATCGTTCTGAGGAATGGAAACAAGAGAGAATTGAAACTTTATATGGTCAGTACGCTCGTAAATTTCCTGGAGTAAAGGAGCTTTCTGCTCAAGAAGTACAGCAATTACAACAACAAGAAAAGGTTATTTTAGTGGATGTTCGTACCCGTAACGAAATGAAAGTTTCCATGATTATGGGTGCAATTTCTCAAGAAGAATTTGAACTAGATCGAAAAAAATATCGAAACTATACTATTATTCCTTACTGCACTATCGGTTCTCGTAGTGGGATTTATGCTAAAAAACTGCAAGAGCAAGACTTTAGAGTATTTAACTTTAAAGGAAGTATTTTATCTTGGTCTCATGCAGGGGGAAAATTAGTTAACAACAAAGGAATAACTAATAGGATACATATATATGGCAAGAAATGGGATTTAGCAGCTAGAAATTATCAGGAAATCTGGTAAGGCAAATCCACAAGTTGTAAGCTACAAGCTATAAGCTTCTAAAATTACTAACTTAGAGCTTAAAGCTTATAGCTAATAGCTAATTTAAGCCATCCCTTGTTGATAGCGTTGATTTACTTCTGTCCAGTTAACTACATTCCACCATTGCTGGAGATACTCTCCTCTTCTATTGCGATAGTTAAGATAGTAAGCATGTTCCCAAACATCATTGCCCATCACGGGATACATCCCGTCCATTAAAGGGCTATCTTGATTGGCTGTTCCTGTTACTTTTAGTTGTTTATTGCTATCTAAAACTAACCACGCCCAACCACTACCAAACTGTTTAGCACCAGCGTCATTAAACTGTTCTTTAAAAGCCTCGAAGCTACCAAAAGCACTAGTAATGGCAGTAGCGATCGCTCCTGTGGGTGTTCCTCCCCCATTAGGACTCATAATTTCCCAAAACATCTTATGGTTAACGTAACCACCGCCATTATTACGCACTGTGACCAAAATATCTGCTGGTACGCTGTTAATATCACGCAAAATATCTTCAGCAGATTTACTTGCTAATTCTGGATACTTACTAACTGCTTTATTGAGATTCTTGGTATACCCAGCATGATGCTTATCATGATGAAACCTCATGGTTTCTTCATCAATATAAGGTTCAAGGGCATTATAGTTATAAGGAAGAGGTGGAAGCTCAAACGGACCTTCACTACCTTCATTGAGGGACTGAGCCAAAGTAGATTTAGCAAAACTTCCCAGAGCCATAGTACTAATACTAGCACCCGCGAGAAAAAGGAAATCACGACGATTAAGAACCATTGGTTTAGTAAAATTAGAGTTTAAATAGAATTAAAGTGCATCAAGATACTTGCTTTTCAGTGATTACGATAACTCAAGTAGATGCTTACTTCAGGAAAGATTGTACCAACTTATCAATTAATTTTGAGTTAAAAATTCCTGAGAAAAGTTAGTTTAAAGATGTCTTCTAATTCCTGAATTGTTGATAAAAAAGGCATATATTGCCCATATAACCCCTTTTACAACCAAAATTTTTGATTTATGCAAAAAATCTATTATTTATTGAGAACTGTTAAATTACCATAGTAAGAGCGATTAGGCGTAGCCTGGCACCGAAGGTGATCGCGAAGGGAAAAAAAGATAAATTTGTAGAACGATAATAAGCAATCTCTTTGAAAGCTAGTACCCCAGATTTTATGACTCAAACTGATACTTCTAAACTCATCAAGCAGATGCAACAGTCAGAATTTTATCCTCATTCGACAGTTGAATCTATTGAACTAGTACAAACTCATATTTCTTATGTCTTTTTAACAGGAGATTATGCTTACAAGCTCAAAAAGGCAATCAACTTTGGCTTTCTAGATTTTTCCACTCTGGATAAAAGACAACATTTTCTCGCAGAAGAAATTCGCCTGAATGAGTCGATCGCGCCCGAATTATATTTAGAAGTCTTACCCATAACTCAGAGGGGAGATCGATATAGTTTGGGTGGCGAAGGAGAAGTTGTAGAATACGTTCTTAAGATGCGTCAGTTTCCCCAAGAAAATCTTTTTGTCAATTTGTTTGCAGCAGGGAAACTTAACATTAAGCAAATGGAAGAATTAGGCAAAATTGTGGCTCAATTTCATAGCCAAGCGGAAACTAATGAGTATATTCGCAGTTTTGGTACTGTAGCTAAAATTAGGGAAGCCTTTGACGAAAATTATCAGCAGACAGAAAAGTATATAGGGATTGTGCAAACTCAATCACAATTTGACGAGACGAAAGCCTATACAGATAAGTTTTTTGCTGAAAAAGAGGCATTATTGGAAAGCAGAAGAGAAAATCACCAAATTAAAGAATGTCATGGCGATTTACATCTAAAAAACATTTGTTTATGGCAAGATAAGATCCAATTATTCGATCGCATTGAATTTAATGAGCCTTTCCGCTTTGTTGATATTATGTATGACGTTGCTTTTGCAGTAATGGATTTAGAAGCAAGAGATCGAAAAGATTTGGCTAATGCTTTTCTGAATACTTACTTAGAACAAACTGGAGATTGGTTCGGATTGCTATTATTACCTCTATACCTTAGTCGTCAGGCGTATGTAAGGGCAAAAGTAACTTCTTTTCTGTTGGATGATCCTGGTATTCCTCAGAAAGTTAAAGAAGAAGCAGCTAAAACCGCAGCCGATTACTATCAGCAAGCTTGGGCATATACACAAAATCGATTGGGCAAAATCATTTTGATGTCTGGTTTGTCTGGTGCGGGTAAAACTACTGTTGCTAAAGAGATCGCCAGAAACATTAATGCTATCCATATTCGTTCTGATGCTATTCGTAAACATTTAGCTGGTATTCCTCTTAACGAGAAAGGGGGGGAGGAAATTTATAGTGCGGAAATGAGTCAGCAAACTTATGGTAGGATGCTAGAGTTAGGGATTTTACTAGCCAATATCGGTTTTTCGGTTATTTTAGATGGCAAATACGATCGAGTTGCTCTTCGTCAAAAAGCGATCGCGACTGCTAAGGATAATAATCTTCCTCTCAAAATAATTAACTGTACTGCACCAACAGAAGTCTTGCGCGATCGATTAGATCAGCGCAGTGGAGATATCTCTGATGCTACAACAGAGTTACTTAGTAGTCAACAAGCAAAAGCAGAGGACTTCACAGAAGAAGAGAAACCTTATGTGTCTACAATTGATACCAGTAAAGTAGATTGGCAAGAAAATCTTCTCGATTTATCATAAGCTCAATTACCTACCTTAGCCTTTTCGACAAAGAGGGCTGATTAACCTTCGTTTTTGACAAAGAAAAGAGCCGTCCGCCCATCAATTTGCAGCCCTCCTTGTTCAGAAGAACCCCATTGAGTTATGTATTTCTGTCCATCATTCTCTTGGCTAACACACATAGTTAAGTTGGACTGTAGTTCTTGGTAACAGCCGACTTCAAGTCCTGGCATTCTTGCTGATGGTTGCTCGAAAGATTCACCAGCTTTATTGATGATCGCCAGCCCTCGATCGCCACGTTCAATAAACAATAGATTGGGACTATCCGCTCCTGGGGCAATTTCATTGCCATTACGGAAGTATTGGGACTGACCGAGCATTTGCTCGTGAAAGGAAATGCCTGCTTGAACGATGGGATAGCTGGCATCCTCACTATAGATTAGGGGAAATCCTTCTTCGCGAGCAAGAACATAAGCGTTGGCTAACATTACATCTCGTTCTTCAAGACCGAAGGCATTATAAAGGTCACGACCCTCAACGGTGTCGTGGGTTTGGGCAAAGGTAACAGCGTTAATGCCAGGTAATGCTTTATTGTCACGTTGAGGATCGATCAGCGATCGAAGGTCGCCCCCAAAACCAAAGGCTTGTTTCATTGTTCCTAGCAAAGGGTAATCGCTAATATCAATATCGCGTATTTCTGTATACAAGAAACTTTCATTAGGTATTCCTTCGATTAGTTCTCCATATAAATATTTATCCGAGGGTACAACTTGAAGAACCTCCTCGAAATATTCAGGTTCTATATGTTTGATAGCATCAAAGCGGAAACCATCAGCCCCCAGTGCCAGAAGTTTTTGCAAATATTGTCTTCCTTGTTCTCTGACATATTCAGATTCAGTATTTAAGTCTGGAAGGTTACAACCTAGCCACCCGTGAGTGACTTGATAGCGATCGTTATCATTGTTAATGCAGGTTTGCGGGTGGAAATCTTGGCGGGAGAAGCGAGGATATTCAAGATTGTCAGAATAAGGAGGTTGATTAGCCATGTGATTGAGAACTATATCAATAATAATCTTTTGTCCTTGTTCGTGAGCTGCGTCAATGAGTTCGTTTAAGTCGTTTTCGTTGCCAAGAGGACTTTCGAGTACGGTAAAATCAATTGGTTGATATCTTCCCCACCACTCTTGAGAGTTGTTGCTCATTTGGGGGGGTGAAACTTGAATGTGAGTATAACCTTGCTCTGTTAGTTCGGGAAGTTGCTCTTTTACTTCCTGAAAAGGCATATCAAAGGCTTGATAGATGACATCAGCTTTGGCGGGAGTTGGATAAGAAATAATCAGTGCTAGGCAAGAAACGATCGCCAGACTAAGGAAAACTTTTAGTAACAAGGGAATTTGATAACGCATATAACCTCAAATTTAGAATTAGCTAGAAATATTTGTAAAAATCACTCGATTAGTTTTAGTTAAAATCGAGTACAGTTAAGAGTTAGCGGGGTTAATAGTCTCAGAGGGTAATAACTCTTCGATACTTATGTCATTCAAAGAAAGCCATTTGTCGATCGGTGAGTTTTGAATCTTTTCCCTAGTTAAAACCCCACTTTCTACGGTCGTAAATAGATTTTGTAGAATTGCTTCACGAGTAGGGGGATTCGATGGTTGTCCATTATTAAAGGCACTATCTTGAACGATCTTACAAATAGCCAGATTAAACTCGTAGGAAGTTGTCCAAGCTCCATGCTCTTGCCAGTCACCGCGAAGCTCAATTGCTTTGCTAAGTAATGTCTCTGCTTCTTTCCATTCGGGATCTTGTTGATCTTTCAAAGCAAATCCAAGCTCTCCATAGTAGCGGTAGTAAGGTTGCTGAGCAGTACTGTTAATCAGAGACCGAAAAATAGGAATAGTTCGTTCCATTTTGGTTTTAGTAGCTGGCTTATCCCAGTTTTCTGAGCGAATATGTTCTGCTTCAATAAAAATACTTGATTGCTTAGCATCTGAAGCAGCTTTAATCGCTTGCTCAAGTTTTTCAGGCGATACTTCAGGGAATCGAGGATTTAACTGACGATTAACCAGAATTTGAACCTCGGAATCACATTGGAATTGATTCTCTATTTGTTGAGCTTTTTCAGCTTTCTCGCCAAAATCTTTGAGTTGAGTATTTACTTTCGCAAATTCTTGTCCTAGTTGTTGGAGGTCTGCTGCTCTAAATCTACTGGGTAAATACAAACGAGCCCATAAAAATCCCAAGAAAAAGCCACAAAATGAAAAGTAAACCAACACCACAAGTGTGAAACCAGTGTTAATGGCTATCTGAGACTCATTAGTAAAATCTCCGAATCCAGGAGCCAGCTTAATGACAAGTCGATCGATCGCGGCGGTGATCTCTGAAACTTGGGTCAAGCCAACACCTACTAATATTTTTGTGAGCCAATCGGAAATTTGTTCTAAGTTAGTGTTAGGAAGATAATTTGTGTCAGAGTCATCTAATTTACTTCTAATACCATTATTATTGTTTTCTTCAAGTAGATTATCTCCTATGGTGCGCGGAATCCCAAATAAAAAACCGAGGAATACCCCGAATAACAGGAATGCACCAGATGCAGTCATGATCACACCAAAAACAGAAAGAACCATTTGAGGTCGATCGAAAAATTGGAGGGAGTAGAGTAAAATGAACACAATTCCCGCACCCAAAACTACTAGGAAAGGAAAAGTTGCTCGCCAAATCTCTTTTGTCTGTCTACTCGAAAGGTCTAAACCCAAGAGTTGCATAATATTATTGTTTAACCTCCAAATTCAAAGTTTTTCAGACCGATTACAGCTGTTTTAAATCGGAAGACGCTACCAGCTTTGGGATAGTAGTCTAATTGAGCTCGATCCATGTCTTTTCTGGCTGTTGTTATATAAAGCTCATTCATGTTGGCTCCCCCAAAGGTGCAGGAGGTAACATTAGGAGCAGGAACGGGAATGGTTTGTAGTAATTCTCCAGTGTTGGGATTCCAACGAGTTATTTTATATCCAGCCCACAATGCTACCCAGATCATGCCTTCGGTATCAGTAGTCATTCCATCGGGATATCCGTCGGGATCTGGGATGGTAACTGCCACTCTGCGATTACTGATGTTTCCTGTAATCAGATTGTAATCAAAAGCAAAGACTTTTTTGGTAGGAGAATCGATCAGATACATGGTGGAATAATTGGGACTCCATCCAATCCCATTAGAAACAGTAAGATTTGACCATAATTGTCGAACTGTCAGATTGGTATCTAAGGAATATAACGATCCGACTCCCTGAGTTTGATTTTTAAGAGCCATTGTTCCTGCCAAAAAACGCCCAGTCGGATCGCATTTACCATCGTTAAAGCGATTTGATGCTGGATGACTTTCAGGATTTGCTAGAGGCGTAAGTTTTTCTGTTTCTAAATCTAAAGCAGCAAAACCTGTTTCTAAAGCTAAAACAACACCACCTGATTTTCTAGGAACAACGCAACCAATCAATTGTTCTAATTGGATTGTTCGCTCGATTTTAGTTTCAGGCTGATAAACATGAAGTTGTTGGTTGTCTCCGTCAACCCAATATAATAATTGTTGTTCTTGATGCCAACAGGGACATTCTCCTAAAAGTGCTTGTGATTCGACTATTAGTTCTAATTTTGTTACCATGACTTCTCGATTCTGAAACAGCTAGGATATAGACATATCAAGAGAAAAAACAGTTTCTCATGAGAGTTTAACGCCCCACAATGCCTGGAGCTAAAGGCTTGAAACGAAAAATATAATAGGGAGGAAGAGAAACTTCTTCCCCAGCATTAAGACCAGCAGAACGGTGTAATTGATTGACTGCCACGTACAAATAACCATCTGCACCAAAGCTAAAAGCATCAGTCCAAGAAAGCCGTTTGTCATCGATCAGCCTTTGATATTTGCGGTCTGTGGTAATTACGCCAATGGCATTAGCTGCTAATTCTGAAATATAAATATTCCCTTCTCGATCGATGGAAATACCGTCAGAAATTGGTTTGTCGCTATATCTTTCTACTCTACTTGCTAATTCTGCTGGACTTAAATCTGGATTACAAAGATCTGTAGTTTTGATGCGATAAATACTAGTGCCGTGCATTGAACCGAAATACAGCCATTCATTCTGTGCATCAAGAGCAATAGGATTTACACCATCACGAGGTCGAACTATAGTTCCATCAGGCTGTTTAACTCTTACTGGTACTCCCTCGATTATTAAGTCAATTTCTTCTGGTATTACACTTTGGTGTCCTTGCAAGACGCGATTAGCCCAACCTGTCTTCAAATCAACCACAATCAAAGCTGCATTGTTTCCTCCTGCGGGATCGGCAATATAGACAAAATTATGGGTTAAATCTACCGCCAAATCATTGATAAAGGCATTATTTGGTGTGACTGGGGGTGGCAAGTAAATTAATTTTGCCAGTTTATGATTGAGACTATCCCATCCTACTAATTTTGGAATAGATTTACCTCTAATGCCATTATCTAACATCCAGACAATCCCCTGGGCATCTGACTGAATAC
>JBFRWE010000103.1:0-9505 GCA_051439345.1 Xenococcaceae cyanobacterium | reverse complement strand
GAGCCTAGAGGGACTATAGCAGTATATGCTCCCGCAGAAGAGCTTAAAGATAATTGGTTATGGTCGAAAGCTTTTTGCTCAATAGATAGCTTGGTAAGAGCCTAATTATTTAGGAATTAATCCCTTTAATTATGTATATCTGATGCTACTTGGAAAAGAAGATTTTCCTCTCCCTTTATTTTTCAAGTAGCCAGTATAACTTTTAAAAAGCTCGACTAAAAATATTTAACCTACTCCCCAATTCCTCAAACAGTATTTAATTACATTTAACCAGAATATTTAAGATTTGAAAGGTAAGATAGTCAACTTAGGATATTCATCCTACTTAGGTTACGCTCGAAAAAAGCTAATATTTTCTAACTAATTACCGTAGTCTTTCTACAGGATTTACTTGACTATTTTTCTGATAATTAATTATCGCGATCTAGCCTAAGTATTTTAACTTTTTTAACCTAATTTTATCAGTATATAAATATTAGTTTATAATAGAGATGTGCTAACAATAACTTCGAGCGAAAAGAAATAGATTTCACTAATTCAAATCACAATATTTTTGTACCAGCAATTAGCGAATACTCAAGAAACAAAAACATTAAAATACCCCGAAATGAATGAAAATCTGTCGGGGTAAAAGTTACAAAATCACAGTTTTTTCCAACCTAACATGAATAATCAAAAAACGGCAACAACATCACCTGTCATCAGCAACCCAGTCAATTCCCAAAACCGTCATCATCTTCATCTAGTAAAGAATCAGAAAGCCCCAGGAAACAAGGGTGAATCTAACGAACTACCTAGCGATGACTTATCCATAGGTGATTGGGTCATTAATAGTTCATCAAGACCAGGGGAAATAGTCAAGATAGTTGAGTTAAAGCCAGGCTATCGTTCAGTTTGGGTACGTTACTCAGGCGATAAAATTGAACAAAGAGAAAACCCAGAAGACTTAACTCCGATCGACCCCGATGACATACCCGAACAAAGTCATCTGAAAACTTCTGAACTTATCTTCAACTATCTAGAACAGCAGTCCGATTTTGTCTCAGAGATAGTAATTGCTACCGAACTAAATATCACCGTTCCTGTTGCTAGACAAAACCTCAGAGAGTTGAGTGAAAGAGTTGAAGATGATGGTAATGGTAATTGGAGGTGTGTACAATCTTCTGTGGCTGAAGTTGTTCCCACCCAATGCTCACATAATTGGGAGTTCGTCCCAGCACCTGTCGAGATAGGGTTTGCCGAACGCTGCTCACATTGCAATGAGGTCAAGTATATTGAGGGTAGCGACAAGCTAGAGGAATTAATCGCTTGGCTAAGTGACCAAGTAGAAGAATTTAAACAGCTTAGTGATAAGGAGACTGACGAGAGAAAACAAGCTTATTATCAAAATTGTGCCAGAAATAAACAACAATTAATTAAGCAGGTTAATCGGCATCTGGCTAAAGCGAAAGAAGAGGAGAAAGGGGAGTTACTAGAGATAGAATTTAAGTTAGACCAAATTGCCAAAAGATTTTTTGTCGATTCGGGAGATGGGTACAAATACATAGTTGACAAAAAACTGTATAAATCTTTTGGCTACAAGAGTTTTGGAGCTTATTGTCAAGAAAGGAGAGGGATTAGTGCCAGACAAGCTTATAACTTAATTAATGCAGCAGCGATTTTTCACCATTTAGAAAATGCGAACACGTGTTCACAAAAAATTCCTTTACCCACCTCGGAAGGTCAGTGCAGAGTATTGGCTAAATTACCCGAACCAGAAAGAGCAGATTTTCTCAAAGAAGTAGCCTCAAATAACAATGGTAAAATCCCTTCAGTCAGAAAATTAGAAAGAATAATCAAAAGTAGAAAAGAACAAATGGAAACCCCTGCTAAATACCAAGTCGCCAACCAAGAAGTACCGAAGCATCCCATAGAAATCAAATATAAAGCTGGTCAACCGATAGAATACTCCCTCAAGTTCAAAGACCCAAAATCCTACGAGCTACTAGTTGAATATTTTGAGTTAACTGGTGCAGCCACTTCAGATGGAGCAATCCAGAGAATTTTAACCGAAGCGATCTCACAACTAAACAAATAAAAATGCTCAAGAGGTTTGCCTGAAAGCTATCTAAGCTTATTATCCGATAGTATCAGTTATTATCGGATAACTTTCGATTCCTATTGTAGTTTGCTTCAGATAGCTAAAACCCTCTCGCTAGTAGTACGATACACAATAGTTTAACTTCATAATATATCGCCTATTGTTTCGCTCTTGTTACTATTTGCACCTTAACTTGATGACAAAATACAGATTTAAAAGCAGCTTCGACTTTAGGTATTTGGCTTTAAGTTAACTTTTTTCTACAAACATACTTCGTTACTGAGTGCAAGAGCATAAAGAAAGCAAAGGATTATTTCGTAGCTCAAAAAGTGTCGCAGACAACGCGAAATCCAATAAAAAAGATCCGATCACCAGCGTTGAGTTCCAGACGATATGCTGAACGACAGTTATTAGGAATATTGATCCACGAACCACCGCGCAAGACTTTTGTATTGGCGTTTCCTGACAACCAAGCACTGCCATCCGTTGGTGCGCCTTGATAGTCGTTATGCCAGTCATCTTCACACCATTCCCATATATTTCCGTGCATATCGTACAACCCAAATGCATTGGGTGGAAAACTTTCTACTGGTGTGGTTTGTTCTAGATTTCTTCCTGGTGGTTCATCAGAGTAAGTATTACTGGCACGATAATTGGCTAATTCTCCAGTAATCGTTTCGCCAAAATGAAAGGGAGTAGTAGTACCTGCACGACAAGCATATTCCCACTCCGCCTCGGTTGGCAATCGATATTTGCGTCCTGTCTGGAGTGATAATCTTTGACAGAATTCTACTGCATCATCCCAAGAGACTTGCTCTACAGGTAGCTCATCACCTGAGAAATGGGAAGGATTGGGTTGGATGTCTATCATGACTTTGGGTAGAGAGGCGATCGCTCTCCATTGTGCTTGAGTGACTGGGTATTTGCTCAGGAAGAAAGGTTGAACAGTTACTTGATGTTGAGGTCTTTCACGTTCATGACCTTCTTCTTCTGGCGAACCCAGAAGAAAACTCTCACCAGGTATATAAGCCATCTCCAAAGAGATGTTACTTGTTAAGTTTTCAGTAGTATATTGAGCATAGCAGAACTCTTGATTGGTTTCCCTTCCTTGGGTATTAATTGTAACTACACGGTATTCAAATAGAGAGGGAATTAGCGTTTTAAGCACCCTAATACCTTTCTCTATTGGGCTTATTGCTCCGAGTACCCAGCTTGTTAGTCTCTCATCTTCTGAAGCTGGATACTTTTGGGCTTCAGTTACTGTAGGCAGTCTGTAAGAATATATACTCTGATTTCGCTGACTCAACCAAGCACAGAAACCTATAGCATTCTCCCAACTAATTCCTGTAATCGGTTCTCTAGCACTTCCAGCTTGAAAACGTTCTCCTGAATTTAGCCACTCGTCAACAAAAAGTTGATATTCAGCACAGGTAATGTAGTTACTATCAATTGCTCGATTCTCATCAATTCGTAAAAACTTACTCAAACGCCTGGCTAGGATTACTTCGGCTGCTAATTGGAAAATTTCTGGATTGAGAGATTCTAATCCTTCCTCTATCCTCAGCTCAACTTGTTGGCGCACTGATGGCTCAATTCTTAATCCTTCTTCAGCACAATCTAGAGCTAGTCTTAAAGCTGCCACATTATTTTCTTCCAATGCAGCACTGATTAAGCTCGTCCCATTACTTTGGGCTACATAAAGCCGAATAGTTTCTTCCCACCAAGGATTACTAATGTTATCGATGAGGATTTGCTCTTGATTAGTTGTTTTGATTTCTACTGCTGCTAAATACTCTTGGAAGCTCAAGTGAGCAAATTGATAAACTCCTTCTTCTCTTACTACTAACAGACCACTTTTTTTCTCAACATCTTCTAAAAAATCTAGTGGTTCTATTATACTACTTTTTACTTCATCCAAGCTCTCGCTGATAATCTTCAGGAAAGACTCTTCTTGCTCTAGCGAAAATTCTTGTCTTCCTTGTTGCATTAATTCCAATGCCAATACTTGTAAGACAATTTTTTTCTGGTCAGCACTAAGAGAATCGGAAATGCCCTTAGCATCTTGTCTGCGACCTAATAAGACATCACAAATCTCCGCATAAAGTTCTACTCTACGTCCTGGTAAAACTCCTCGATATGAATGAATTGTGGCAATCATGGTCAGCAGCAGAGGATTTAGTGCCATTGACGCTAATGGGAGATGATTTGTGATGCATTCGATTAAATCTTTAGCTTGCTTTTGAGCTTCCTGTCTAACTCCTGGATTGTCTGTTCCCAATGTCCAAGCAATTTCAGTTTGTAGATACCAAGAATAAATAAACTGCTCCATCTGCCGTAAGTTAAATGGTTTAACTTCTAAAATTGTTCTAATTCTTTTTAGTGGCGCATTAAGATAACCGAACGGTCTGGAAGTTAGCAGAAAAATTGCTCTTGGGTAATTTCTTATCTGCTCATCTAACCAACCACTAATTGCTTGCCGTTTATTAATGTCTGCTACTTTATCTAAACCATCCAACATTACCAAACAGCTATTTTGACTGAGCTTCTCCTCAAACCAATTTAGAGGAGGATTTAACCTAGCAATAGATTCTTGCTGCTCTAATAGTTCGGCTAAAGTTGGTGGGGAACTATATATTGTCTCGGCTACATCTCTTAAATAAAGCAAGACAGGAATTAGTTGAGGAGCATTCGTCTTGTATTCCCGTTGACTATTTTGAGCATAAATCAGAGTTAAATGCCTTAATAAGGTGGTTTTGCCCGACCCTGGCGCGCCAAAAATCACGATACTCCGAAAAGCATTTTCGGTACGACTTGCTACTAAGAAATCCCAAATACTAAAACTTGATCCGCCAAGAATTGTGGGAATTATCTCTGAAGAAATTTTATCTAGACTCTCTGGTGAAACTCGCAGTGGAACGAAAATCTTTTCTAAATCTAGAGTGAAGGGTCCTCTGGTTCTCAGTCCTTGAGTTATATAATCTCGATAATCATAAATTAACCTTCGGTAATATCTTTTCTGAAATTGTGAGTTTAAAATCCATCTACACAAATTATGAGCAAAGGTTGATATTAATTGGCTAATAGGAGGCGGATTAGTTTCTGCTTCTGGCTCTGATTCAATCTGATTGAGATGTTCTTTTTTCAGCAGCACTAAAACTTCTTGTTGGGGGAGTTCAATCCAACTATTCCTATCTTCTTTTAAATAGATTGGTACTAATTGACGTTCACGGCTATTGCTACCATATATTTCTAGTTGAATACGATTACAACCAAATTCGTAGGCTTGCTCGATAGTTTCTCCATCGAACAATGCTTCATAAAATCCTGTACTAAAAAAGATCGCTGCATCATCTCGAATCTTTTGCCTCGTGCCAATTACATAATCAATATGTTGGTTGATTTCTAATGCTTGATCCTCAGAATAACAAGCATTAAGCACTACACATTCAACTTGATGAGAAAATTGTCTAAATAAATCTCCTAAAGCAGAAGTACTTACATTTTGAGTTACTGTAGAGGAAGTCTCAAAAACCAAGCCTTGAGAACCAATACCATGTCCACAAAAATGAACAATCCTCGCTCTTGTCCTGCGAATTGATTTCTGTAAATCTTCAACCCGAACTGCAACTCTTACGTTAAGAACAAATTGGTCTCTATTCACACTACGGTCTAGTGCCTCTGTAATCTCACGAATTTCTGGATTGAGACGTAGTTGTGCTATTCCTTGAGGATTAGCGGAGAGAATCAGGATTTTTCTTGTTGTAGCTTCCTTTATCTTTGGTCTCCGATGAGCAATTATCTTACCCTTAAACCATTTATCATCAAGTTTCGTCTTATTATCAGTTTTTATATCTCTCAAGTCAGCACCACTCAAGTCAGCACCACTCAAATCAGCACCACTCAAGTCAGCACTCCTTAAATTGACTCCGCTTAAATTAGCTTCTCTGAAATTAACGTTGCTAAGATTAGCTTCACTCAAGTTGGTATTTTCCAGGCAAGCTCCTTGCAAATTAGCTTCCCTCAAGTCAACCTGACTCAGATTAGCATTACTCAGATTAGTATTCATTAATTGAGTGTTGCTTAAATTTGCATTGCTAAAATTAGCTCCACTTAGATTATCTTCACTTAGATCTTCATCGCTTAAATCTGCACCTATATAATCTTTATCCAAACTGAGCTTTGCCATTTCTGCCAGCTTAGATAATTTAGCTGTTGGCTGATTGGCAATATCTTTAAATAAAGCTGATAAATTTTCAAGATATATTCGCTTACTCATGCTCCAATTTTAATATCAACTCTACTTAAAAACTCTTCAAATTGTTCTTCAGTTTTTAAATATTCTAAAATTTTTGCTTTCATTGTTTCTGCCTGTTTTTTATTAAATTTAGGTATAATTTCTAAAAATTCAATATAATATCTATTACATTGTTGAATTTTAAACAAAAACTCAATATCACAACTGTTTGAATTCAACAGTCGTAAAGTCCCCCAAGGGTGATTCTGACTAATACCATATAAATATCTATTAGTGCTTGAATCAATTATTTTAAAGTCCCAAATAGGTTCTTGGCTATTTCCTGTTGGAGTTCCTCGCCAATCCCTTTCTTCTTGCTCTTCAATTAGTTGACATTGACCTAAAGGCATCTCGCCTTTACTAATTTCACCAACTAATTTCCCAGTTTTGATTCCAAAAGCTACGAATATGCTACTAGTTTGATTTTGCTGCTTGCCAGGAAGTTTAATTTGGAGCATCCTATTTTTGCCCATAACACTTTCAATTTTGCTTTGACCCCCTAGAAGTCTCGTTAGTTTGCTCAATAGATTTGCCAAAATGGGATGCTCCCGTTTAATTGGAACTACTACTTCTGCTTTGCTAAAAGCAATAGTTCCTTCAATGATAATTTCTTGGGAATCATTATCTCGAAAAAGTTGTGGCGAAAGAGAAACTAACATACCGTTTAACTTATTATGAGTATCTAATTTTCCAATTTGATTTCTATGATTACACGAACTATGAACTGGCTCTGGTTCAACTGGCTCTGGTTCAATCTGATTGAGAGGCTCTTTCTTCAGTAGCACTAAAACTTCATTTTGCGGTAGTTCAATCCATTTTCCCTGTTCTTCTGAATACACTGGTAATAATTTACGTTCACAGTTACTACTCCCGTAGATATCCAGTTGAATGCGGTTACAGCCCAATTTATAAGCCCGTTCGAGCGATTCTCCATTAAATAGTGCTGTATAAAATCCTCTCGTGAACGAGATCGCTGCCTTATCTTGAATCTGTTTCTTCGTACCAATTACATAATTAATATGTTGGTTAATTACTTCTGCTTGTACCTGGGAATAACAAGCATTCAGCATTACACATTCTACTTGATTAGCAAACAGCTTAAATAAACCTCCTAGAGCTTGGGTATTTACTAACTGTGGCTCTCCTGACTCTGTTTGTAAGACCAATCCTCCTCTACCAACACCATGCCCACAGAAATGAACTATTCTCGGGTTCTCTTGGATTATTGATTCTTGTAGATCATCAATCCTCACTGCTAATATTGACCTTAAATCAAAGTCCTCTCGATTATGCGCTCGCGCTAGGGCATCTTCAATCTGATGAATTTCTTCATCCAGCCTCACTCTAGCTGTATCTTGCGGATTTGATGCTAAGACTAGAATCTTGGTCATTATTTCTGTAATATTGTGCTTGCAGCTCAAAATTTTCAAACACGAATTTCCTCAGAGATGAAAATCTATCTAATTTTACTGATTTAACTCACTCTAGACCTAAAACACTTAAACTTAGTTTACATCTATACTACCCATTATCTTCTTTTTGTTCAAAGTTATTAGTTGTTAGTTCCGAACTAAAGACTAAAAACTAAAGACTAGAAACTAATTACTAACGACTATGAGCGTAGCGAGATGACCAGGGAGCGCATCAACCAAATTTGATTCAATCTTTGGTTAGAGCTTGATTGTTTAACTAGCTATTAGCTTTTAGCTATTAGCTTATTTTAATAAATTAATCCCTTTGTTTATGTATATCTATTGCTACTTGAAAAAGAAGATTTCCCTCTCCCTTTATTTTTTCAAGTAGCTAGTATAACTTTTAAAAACTCGATTAAAAATATTTTACATTGTTCATTAATCCTCCGACCATTATCAAAGCCTCTTCAACCAGAATACTTGAGACTAAGAAGTTAACATAAATAGCTTGAAAGCCTTGTGAGACTTGACTTAAAGGATATCAATAAACTAAAATTCTCTGACCAATTACAGTAGTTATTATTAAGTATTTACTTGACTATATTGTTAATAATTAATACTCGCGATCGAGCCTAATCATTTTAACTTTTTTAACCTAATTTTATCAGTATACAAATATTAGTTTATAATGGAGATAGGCTAACAATAACTTCAAGTATTAAAAAAGAGAACTCACGCACTTAAATCACAATATTTTTGATAACAGCAATTAGTAGCTGCTTAAGAAAAAATCCTATTAAAATACCCCGACATAAATGAATAAGAATCTGTCAGGGTAAAAGTCAAAACTTTATAATTTGCCCTAATTTAACTTACCATGAACAATCAAAAAACGGCAACAACATCACCTGTCATCAGCAACCTAGTTGATTTAAAAACCCGTCATCATCTTCATCTAGTAACAAATCAGAAAGCCCCAGAAATCAATGCTGAATCTAACGAACTACCTAGCAATGACTTATCCGTGGGCGATTGGGTTCGCAATGGTTCATCCAGACCTGGGGAAATTATGGAAATAGTCGAACTGAAGGCAGGATATCCAAAGGTTTGGGTCAAGTGGTCGGGAGATAATCAAGCCACAGCAGAAGACCCAGAAACTTTAACAGTTATAGAACCAGATTCCCTCGGCAACCAATCAAAAGTTAGTTGTCTCCCCGCCGAAGAAAAATTAGAACAGAAAGGAGGAGGAACTGAAGAAGCAATTTGGAACTATCTCTCTCCAGAAACAGATTTTGTCCCAGAGATAGTGATTGCAACCGAACTAAATATCACTGTTCCAGTTGCTAGACAAAACCTCAGAGAGTTGGGCGAAAGAGTTGAAGATGATGGTCATGGTAATTGGAGATGTGTACAATCTTCCGTGGCTGAAGTTGTTACCACCAAATGCTTACACAGTTGGGAGTTCGTCCCATCACCTGTCTCACTAGGTTTTGCCGAACGCTGCTCTCATTGCAATGAGGTCAGATCTATTGAGGGTAGCGTACGCCTCGAAGAATTAATCGCTTGGCTAAGTAACCAAGTAGAAGAATTTAAACAGCTTAGTGATAAGGAGGTGGACGAGAGGCGCGATTCGTTGAAAGTGCGAGCCTCTAGAAACTAGAGGGGTAGAGCTTTCCAGGTGATGACGGGGAGAAAACCGTATGTAACCTGAACGGATGT
>JBFRWE010000102.1:0-17332 GCA_051439345.1 Xenococcaceae cyanobacterium | reverse complement strand
ATATTCGGCTTTTTCTAAGGCACTTTCTCCATCTTGAGCTACTAAAACTTCAAAACCACCATTGGTAAGATAAGTAAACAAAACCTTTAAATTACTGGCAACGTCATCGACGATTAAAATCAAACCTGGTTTTTGTTGCTTATCGATCATTTCGCATCTGTCCTTCAATAAATTGACGCAGTTTCTTTTCTTGAAAACTTTCAGCGAGTTGACGAGTTAGCCTAGCAAAAGAACGATATTGAGGAGCTAACTGCTCTATTTTCGCTGCTTGTTCCAAAATGCCTGCAATATTACCTAGTTTGGCTAGCTCGAGTAAAACCGCCAGTTCCTCTTCAGGAGGAGCAATGATACTGTTGCCAACTAAGCCAATGTCTTCTTCTGTTTTCTCTATCTTGTCGTCGGTTGACAAGATTGTCGAGGGGTTTGGTTGATAAATCCACTCCAATTTTAAATAAACCTTGATTATCTCTAGCAATTCATCTACACAAACTGGTTTAGTCAGGAAAGCATTATAATCTGACCGCTCAGATAAAGACTGCTCGTTCTTAAGGTCGCTAGCAGAAGTAGCCACGATGACCACATCGGCAAAATGGGGGTCTTGTCGTAGTCTATTAGCTATTGAATAACTATCAACTACGGGCATAACCAAGTCTAGTAAAATTAAATCGGGTCGGTATTTCTGTGCTATTGTCCAGCCTTCTTCTCTGTTAGTAGCTTCTACCACTTCAAAGCCCAAAGGACGGAGTAATTCGACAAGAAAAGCTCGATTATGAATTTGGTCATCTACTACCAGAATTTTGTGCTTGTTGCCCTTAAAGCCGACAATCCGACGTTCTAAGTTTGTCTGTTTTACTTCATTCGAGGTAGCTATTGCTGGTAAGTCTACATCAAACCAAAAAACACTACCTTTCCCTAGCTCACTGTGAACTTTAATTTCTCCTCCCATCTGATGAATTATATTTTGGCTAATCGCCAACCCTAATCCTGTTCCTTCATGAGCGAATTGACCCGCAACTGCCTGCTGGAAGGGTAAAAAGATCTCAGTTAATTTATCTGGAGGAATACCAATACCCGTATCTGCAACTTGAAATCGAATTTTGGGGTTTGGGGTTTGGGAAAATCGCTCTGCCTCCTGCCCGCTAAAATTTTCCTTATAGCCTACTGTAAAAGTAACACTGCCAATTTCCGTAAATTTGACGGCATTACTGAGTAAGTTGAGCAATACTTGTCGCAGACGTTTTTCATCTCCCTGTACTATATTGGGTAGGGAAAATGGAGCTTGATAATTGAAGGTAATGCCTTTGTCTTTGGCTCGAAGGTGGATAATCGCCATTAAGTCTTCGATAAAGACCGAAAAATCAAAATCATTGTTGTGTAATTCCAGTTTCCCCGCTTCGATTTTAGCTATATCGAGAATATCTTCAATGAGGGTCAACAGATGGGAGCCACACTGGTGAATAGTTTTGATCCCACCTAGTTGTTCAGAAGTTACATTGGGGTCTCTTTGGAGAACTTGAGCAAAGCCTAAAATACCATTTAAAGGTGTTCTTAGTTCGTGGCTCATGTGAGCGATAAAAGTACTTTTAGCTCGATTGGCAGCTTCTGCTGCTTCTTTAGCACTAATTAATGCTGTATTGGTTTGATACAGTTCTTCTCTAGCTTCTTTTATACCTGTAATATCAACGCAGGAACCAATATAGCCGATAAAATTGCCATCAGGAGTAAATCGAGGTACTCCCGTATCTAAGAACCAGCGAAACTCTCCATCAGCACGCTTTAAACGATACTCTAATTGAAAAGTTTCGCGAGCATTAAAAGCTTGTGCATAGACAAGCAGATAATGTTGTGAATCTTCTGAATGTACTCTGGTTGTCCAACCACTACCAATTTCTTGTTCCATTTTTCGCCCAGTAAAATTGAGCCAAGTCTGATTAAAAAATATAAACTGTCCTTCTGCATCAGCTATCCAAAGCAAGACTGGGGCACTATCTGCCATAGTACGAAAGCGGTCTTCACTCTCTTGTAAGGCTTCTAACAATTGACTTTGAGCCAGGGCAATGCCTAGTTGATCTCCCAGTTGTCGGAGCATTTCTATTTCAAAACTGACCCAATGTCGCGGACTGGTACAATGATGAGCAATTAACAGCCCCCAGAGTTCTTGTCGTTTTAAGATCGGTACGATCAAGTTAGCCTTGACACTAAATTGCTGGAGAAATTGAATATGACAGAGCTGGAGGTCAGATTTTTCTAAGTCAGCGATCGCGCTAATTCTACCTTGACGATATTTGACTAGGTATTTTTCATCAAAACAAGGATCGACGATGTTTTGTCCTAGCAGAGCAAATTTTTGGTCAATTACTGCTTCTTGGACTACATTACCTCCCCGAGTATCAATTTGGAACAGCAACACTCGGTCTGCTTGGAGAAACTGCTGTACCTCAGTGACAACAGTGGAGAGAATTTGCTCTAGGTTAAGAGACTGGCGAATCTTGAGTACTATTTCGGCAAATAATTGCGATCGCTGATTTTGTCGAGATAATTCCTCTTCTTTCTGCTGGCGGATAATAATTTCCCGCTCTAATTGTTGATTGGTTTGGGCTAGGGTAGTGGTTTGCTCTTGAATTAACTCTTGTAAAGCTTCAATAGTAGAGTACATTTCTACTGGTTCTAAAACTTGAAGAATGCTAGTCTGCGTCACTATTCCTGCTAAATTTCCCGCTTTGTTGATAACTACCAGTCGGCGTAAGTGAAGGCGTTGCATCTTTTGGTGGCTCGCCCAGAGAGAATCTTGAGGTGTGATTGGGCTGAGGGGGCTACTCATCACGGTTTCTGCTTGAGTTTGCTCTAAATCCAACTCCAGGATGCAAAATTGAACTATATCCCGTTCAGTAATGATGCCTAAAGGCACGGTTTGCCCTTCCTCATTAGTCTGAGTAATGAGGACGCAGCTTACCCGATGAGCTGCCATCAGTTGAGCAATTTGCAGCACAGAAGCGGTGGGAACTGCTTGAATAACTTTTGTACTCATTACCTCAGCCACTCTCCTGAGTTTGAGCAAATCTGTGGGGCGCAGGATTTGGCGAATAATTTCTGGAGTAACCATACCGATGAGACTACCATTATCATCGACAATCGGCAAATGGCGAATGCGATGTTCTCGCAAGCAGGAAAGGACGGCAAAAATATCGTTAACTTTTGCTAATGGTAGGGTAATTAGTCGGCTACTCATTACCGATGCTATGGTTACTCCAACCAAGCTAATTTGTTGGGCAGTAATTTTAACCAGGTCTCGCTCTGTAAAGATGCCTCTCAATTGTCGCTCTTCGACTACTAAAACATAACTGCTTCGCTGCTGGCTCATAATAGCGATCGCTTCAACTAACAATGTCTCAGGAGCCACCCTGGAGGGATTTTTATTGATAGCTTGTTTTAAAAGAGATTGGTTGCTGTCTGACATGATTAGCTGCTGGTAAGAATTCCAAAAAAATTAGCGATCGACTCTCTATACTTGTCTATTATTTATCCTGAACCTCGATCGATTCCTCTATGAATTCACGGATTTTTCGTTCCTGAAAACTTTCTGCCAGTTGACGTAGTTTTTGAGGCAGATCTTTTTCCATAATTGTGATACTCAGCCTCAGATGTCACACTTGTCAATACCCAGCTTACCTGAATCCTTACATCTAGACTTCCTTAGTCTGATAGCTTGTTCAAAACTGCTAAGAGCTTTTTTTCCTCTCATATAAGTTTTGTTCAGGTTTTATATCGACTGTTCTTCCCAATCTGAGCCATTTCATTCCCACCTGGGCGATCGTCAAGTGTCTGCCTTCACGATCGCCGAATAAATTCCCTTAATATAAGTGTCTCAAACTTTATCAAAAAATATCTAAATATTACTAAGGGCTTTACCCCGAGAGAAAACCTGGACAAAGTAGGACAGACTTCCCTACTGTAAGGGTTTAATCGTGATGATTTTTCGGTGAATGGGGACAAAATACCCCATTTTTTAGTATCAATATACTATTCTACCCCGAAAAATTGGGGGTATTTTGTCCAAGTCTGTCCTACTTTGTCATAGTTTATTGGAGCCCCTTATCTGTTTTTCCTCTGCGACCATTTGACGCGCAGTTTCCCAACTACGTTTATCATGATTACAACAAAGGTTTACCATCGAAATAGTCAGGAATTGGCGCACCCATCAAGTTTAAAATTGTAGGAGCTAAATCCACTGCTCCACCAGTGGGTAAATCAGAACCCGCAGCTATTCCCTCTCCTTTTGCCATCAAGAATCCTTGGCTTTTATGACCTCCGGCTCGACAATGGGTTAAAGGGCCAATGCGCCCAAGATCGGGACTATCCACAACATCAGTCATTGGTTCATTCCACAAAACTACTAGATCGGATTCTGGTAGTTTAGGATCATCTTCTAGAGCAGAATTGCGAGTTTTCACAACTTTTTTAACAACTGGTTTTCCTGTTCGACCATCGCGCAGACGATACATGATTTCCCTAATCTCGTCACACAAAGCATCATATTCGGAGGCATCAACAATACCGTCTTTTTCTCGACCTTTTAGGTTGATACGGATATGTCCGTTAGTAAAACCAGGTAAAGCAAAAGCTTTCATTTCTGGCCATAAATCCCAATACCACATTACAGGCATCCATCCCATAGCCAATTCTCTTTCGATCGGTTCATCATTAATGCTGTAGGGAGAGATTAAACCGTGTTTTTTACCTCGAAGGAATTTTTTGTGAGTCCAAGTATTGAAAAGCTTTTTGAAGGGATTAGGCTCATACATTTGACTCCAAATTTCTCCAGCCCAGGAATTCCGAATAGGTTTAGTTACTATTGATGCAGGAGTAGTTCCCACTTGACCAGAAGTAAGAGCTACTTTACCCTTAAAACTCAATCGATAAAGTAACTCTGGCAAAATTGCCATACTGAGCAGATCGGTAAAATTGGCTGCCATACCATGCACGGCAAAGCATAGTACAGAAGCATCTTCAGAAACTTCTGTTAAAATTTCACCGATCGCCTTATCTATGTTCCCATAAACGGCTAACATTGGGTCTGGTTTAGTACCATTTTCGCTGAGATGTTCATAGAGAACATGATCTGACTGACTGTAGTTATACAGATCGTGACCAACAGTATGAGTTTCTCCAAAAACCATTAAGAACAAATCCCAAGCTTCTCTCTTAATCAAATCACGGGCAATTTGGGAATGACCACTTACACTTGTCTCCAGTGCTTGTTGAATCCATTGAACGTAGTTTTTTTGCCACCAAAGTCCATTATCATTATGCAGAACTGGATTTTTACCATATTTTTCGATGATGGTGGGAAATATCTCAGGAGGATGAGAATCACTCACTGTATAAGGATAATGTCCTCCCCAACCTAAAACTTGCAAACCATTGACTCGCTCTGAAAGAGTAGTTACTGGTACGTCAAAAACACCGACTTTATATTCTTCTCCCAAAGCGTAAAAAGGAGAATATTCGTGATAGTCGTAACCACCCTTAACAATATCGCAGCCTATTTCATAATTGTCAGGGTTATAAGTATAGGTATCCCAATAGCCAGTCTTATCTGCACGACAGCCAGTAGAAAAAGTTACCCATAAGGGTTCTGTAGTGGAGTACTCTGTAGGTACACCACAATAATTAACAGTGTTATCAAGACGACCATAGGCCCCTTGTTGAGCGATTTTACTAAGATTAGGCAGATAGCCGTCAGACATCCATTGTTCAATTAGCCTTGGTTCAGCAGCATCCAAACCGATAGCTATAACTGGTTTGTTCATTAGTTTAATAGTTTTTGATAGTTGGAATCTGTAAATATAGATTTTGTGTTCTTTTAAACTATGGCAATTACCATTATCTGCATACTGTCATTAAGAATTGTGATCTTTAGTTTTTTGTCTAGCAAGATAATAGTTTTTAATATAAATGTGAGATACTTAATAGCTACATAACACTTAAGTTTGAAAAATATTTTTTTGCTTACTCTCTTCAGTATTCCCAAAATAAGATTTTAAGCGACGCTTAATTATCTTAGGTATTTGAGAACTCAAATGCTGGAAAAACTTGGGATTGGTAGTCATTGCTATTACAGCAGTTGAAACGTTCCCTTGTTTGAATGGTTCTACAACTCGATAATAATCTAGCCATCTTTGGCTTTCACTTTGATGAAGCAACAAGGCTTGATTAACTTGAGGATTTTTGTCGAGATAGTCTTTATTGGCTAAAAAATCATTAATACTTTGACATTGATCCTCAAGACGCTTAATTTTATTGCCAGAAACAAGAGAGTCAGGACGAGCGCAATAAAAATAATAGGGTTCGGGAACTAGGAAAAAAGCTGCTCCAGATAAGAAACATTCCATGTATAACCAAAAATCTTCACCTATTTTGAGAGTTTCACTATATTCAATGTTGTGTTTGAGGAGAAAATCTCTTCTAAATAGGGGTTTGCTAAAACCTAAACGTAACCCTCCTTGCCCTTCAATATTCGAGCGCACAAAATCAGCAGCACTAATAGCAGTGAGAGAAGATATCTTTTGCCCGCTCTCACCAATCATTGTTCCCCAAGGAGAACTCGCACCATATTCAATTAAATTTAAATCATCAACTACCAGGTCAGCATTCTTCTGTTGGGCTACTTGAACTAGTCTTTCTAGTCTTTCTGGTGCATACCAATCATCGGAATCCAACACGGCAATCCATTTACCTTTGGCTACTCTAATAGCTCGATTTCGTGCGCCTCCTGGTCCTAGATTTTTGGAGTTGATTAATAATCTGATCCGAGGATCGTCAAAACTTTGAACTACTTTGATTGTATTGTCTGTAGAGCAATCATCTACCACAATAATTTCTAGAGCGTTCAAAGTTTGGGATAAAGCAGAGTCGATCGCCTTATGTATATACTTTTCTGTATTGTATGCCGGTATAATAACGGATACTACTATATCCATTTAGTTTGCCTCCTGAGATAAAGTTGCGCATGATTGCAATAAAGGTTCGCCATCGAAATAGTCAGGAATTGGTGCGCCCATCAGATTCAGGATAGTCGCTCCAATATCTACTGCTCTTCCTGTTGCTAAATTAGAATTTGGTGCAATACCTTGTCCTTTAGCTAGTAAAAATCCGTTTTCTCGATGACCACCAGGACGATTGTAGGTAATCGGTCCAATGCGACCAACATCAGGACTATCTACTAGATCAGTAGGTATCTCCTGCCAGATAATAATTAAATCAGGCTCTGGTAGTTTAGGATCATTATCCAAAGGAGATTTACGAGTTCTGACTACTTGTTTCACTAGAGGTTGCTTGCTTCTGCCATCTATCAAACGATATAGAACTTCGGTAATTTCATTACACAAAGCATCATATTCTGACGGTTCAACAATTCCATTGCGATCGCGTCCTTTCAGATTTATACGAATGTGACCATCAGCAAATGCAGGCAGAGCGAAAGCTTTCATTTCTGACCATAGAGAAGAATACCACAAAGCAGGCATCCAACTTAGTTCGACTTTTTTGTCCATAAGAGGGTAAGGAGAAAGTAGACCATGTTTGGAGCCTCTTAAAAACTTTTTATGAGTCCAAGTACGCCAAAGTTTTTTGATCGGATTAGGCTCATAAACTTGTCCCCATACTTCTGCTGACCAACCATTTCTAATATTTCTGCTAATTATAGGAGGGGCTGGCTGATTAATATCTCCGTAACCTATAGCAGCTTTACCAGGAAAATTAAAGCGATATATTACTTCTGGTAGAAGCATCATACTCAGTAAATCGGTCAGATTAGCTCCCATACCATGAACCGCAAATAAGACAACAGATGTATTTTCTGGAGCTACAGCGAGAATTTTACCTATAGCCTGGTCTACTTGTTGAAAACCTTTGAGCATCGGATCTCCCAAAGTATCCATTTTATTGGTGTAGGGGTAAAGGGGATGATCTGGCTGACTCATATTATAAAGATCGTGACCAAGAGTATGAGTTTCACCAAAACCAGTAATAAACAAATCCCAGTCATCTTTTTGCAGGAGATCGCAACAAACTTGAGTGCGAGTAGCAACACTCTTTTCAACTGACTGATTTACCCAATTGAAATACTCTTTGTCCCACCAAATACCATTATCCTTACGATATACAGGGTTTTCTCCATATTGTTCAATTATGCTAGACAAAAGCTCTTTAGGCTCAGAATCACTAGGATGGAAGGGGTGATGACCCCCCCAACCAGTAATTTGAATTCCATTCACTCCTGGACAAACCCTAGTTACGGGGATATCGAAAGCAGCTACCTTATAATCATCTCCAAGAGCATAAAAAGGCTTATATTCTTGATAGTCATAGCCTCCATAGACTGAATCACAACCAACTTGATAGGTTTTGGGATCGTAAGTGATTGTATCCCAAAATCCGGTTTGATTAGGTAAGCATCCCGTTGCCATCATTACCCACAGAGGTTCTGTAGAAGAAAACTCTGCCAAACCACCTTGATAGTTGACAGAATTATGAAGACGACCATAAATACCTTGCTGCCTAATTTTACTGAGATTAGGTAGATGACCTTCAGACATCCATTGTTCAATTAGTTTTGGTTCAGCAGCATCTAAGCCAATAGCTATAACCTGTTTTTTCATTAATTTAATAGTTTTCGTCGAGCGTAATTAGTATATTTACGGAAATTTATATACCTGTAATAACAATTCTCGAAAAGAATATATAGTTATAACCTCAATCCGAGTAATTTAATTTTTCCCTAAGTTTAAAGTAATCTGTTTTGACATCATGCTTAAGTTTGAAAGATGTTTTTTTGATTGCTATTGTGAGAATTCCTCAAGTATGATTTTAAACGTCGCCTAATTATTTTAGGGATTTGAGAACTTAAATGGTTTAAAAAAGTAGGACTTCTAAGCATATTTATCAAAGCAGTTGATAACTTTCCTTGTTTGATTGGTTCAACTACTTGATAGTAATCTAACCATTTTTTAGTTTCTCTCATCTTGGTTAATAAAGCAGTTAAGACTTGAGGATTATTATCGAGATAATCTTGATGCTTGAGAAAATCTTGAGTTGCTCTAAATTCATCTTCTAAACGTTTAATTTTATCACTAGAGACTAAAGAACCAGAACGAGCGAGATAAAAATAGTAGGATTCAGGTACTAGGAAAAAAGTTGCTCCGTGCAAAAAGCACTCCATATCAAGCCAAAAGTCTTGGGTTACTTTGATGGTTTCGTCATACTCAATTCTATTTTCAACTAAAAAATCTCTTCTAAATAGAGGTTTGCTAAAACCTAAACGTAACCCTCCTTTTCCTTCAATACTAGAATGAACAAAATCAGCAGCACTAATGGAAGTAATAGAAGATATATGTTGCCCGCTCTCACCAATCATTGTTCCCCAAGGAGAACTCGCGCCATCTTCGATTAAATTTAAATCATCAACTACCAAGTCGGCATTTTTCTGTTGGGCTACTTGAACTAGTCTTTCTAGTCTTTCTGGTGCATACCAATCATCAGCATCTAGCACTGCAACCCAGGTTCCTTTAGCTGCCCTGAGGGCGCGGTTACGTGCGCCACCTGCTCCCAGATTTTTGGAGTTGATTAATAATCTGACCCGAGGATCGTCAAAACTTTGAACTACTTTGACTGTATTGTCTGTAGAGCAATCGTCTACCACAATAACTTCTAGATTGTTCAAGGTCTGGGATAAAGCAGAGGCGATCGCCTTATGTATATACTTTTCTGTATTATAAGCAGGTATAATCACAGAAACTTCTACTTCTCTACTCATTTGATCTATCTATTCTCCTTCCATTTGTTGATATAGCTAGGATTGGCATTGTCAAGTCAATAGCTTGAATAAATCAGTGCAAAAGATTATATTGCATTAATTTATATGACTTTACCAGTAAAATTACCTAAATTCCAACTAGACAATGGCTGCTTCAGGAGAATTATCAAAATAATTTTGTCCACGAGAAAAATAACTTTGAGCATATCTGGCGTGATAAGAATAGCGTTCAAATTCTTTCCGCTGGACTCCATTGATCACCATACCCAGAACTTTTTTGTCTACAGTAGCCAAAGTTTCCGTTGCTAAAATTGCACTTTCCTGTTCTGCTACTCCTGGTCGGGTGACAAATAAAATTCCTTCTGCCATTTTGCTGAGGGTGAGTACATCTGCTGTAACAGGTAAAGGAGGAGCATCAATCAAAATTAAGTCATATTCTTGTTGCGCTTGAGTTATCAAATTACTCATCTCTGGAGAATCTAGTAAAGCCAGAGGGTTTGGAGGTATAACTCCTGAGGTTAAGACAGCTAATTTTTCCATGGGTTGAGATACTACTTGGTCGATGTTTGTTTTTTGAGTCAGAACATCTTTTAATCCCATTTGATTATCTAGTTGCCATAGCTTATGCTGAGAAGGCTTTCTTAAATCTCCATCAATTAGCAAAACTCGACGACCCATCTGAGCAATAGCAGCAGCTAAGTTAGCTGATACTGTTGATTTTCCTTCTCCAGGAACGGAACTAGTTACTAAGATAACTTGAGGCTGTTTATAAGAATTAATAAATTTGAGATTTACTTGGATCATGCGATAGAGTTCGCTGCTCAAAGAATCTGGTTGTCTTTGAACAATTACACCCAAGTTGTTTTCCGCAGATTCCTCAGGAATGATGCCCAAGACACTATAAGCAAACTTTTCTTTAATTTCAGGAACATTTTTGATAGTGCGGTCTTGCATTTCCAAAAAGATTACGGAGAGGTTAGAAAATAACAGACCAAGTAAAACCCCTAGGACTATTAATCCTAACTGACCAGAACTACCTTGTTCTGGAGATTGGGCTAGTTCTATAATTTTAGCGTTTACAGTTTGTAAATTTTCAGCTAGTTGTACTTCTTGCAAACTTCCTAACAGTGTTTCGTAGGTTGTTTGTGCAGCAGTTACTTGACGCACAAGGTCTTTTTCTTTTTGTTCTAGTCTAGGTAATTGTTTGGCTCTGCCCAAATAAATTTGTTGGGATTGATAAAGAGAAGCTAATTGTCTTTGCAGACTGAGTTTTTCAATTTCTAAAGAAATAAATTTTTCTAGTTGGCTTTCTCTGTTGTTGTTGTTTCTAAGTAAGCCATCATTAATTTTTACTCCTGAGCCTACTCTCTGTCTAACTAACTGGCGCAATTTTTGATTTAGGTCTGCTTTTTTTTCTTTTAGACCAATAATACTGGGATGATTATCACGAAATCTTTGACGTTCTTGAGCAAGTTCTGATTCGGTGTTACTTAATTCCCTAAAAATACCTTCAACTACAGGAGAGTTACCTAGCTGATTAGCAGAAATTGCTTGTTTGAGGGTTAACCCAAGCTGATTTTGCAAAGTTTTAGCTTGCGCTTGAACTCCTTGAAACTGAGAGCTTGTAGCAGCAAGCTGTTGATTAATATTGCTTAATTCTTGAACAAGGGTTTCTCTTTCTTTAGCTAAATCAACTATATTATTTGCTTCTTTAAATTGTCGTAATTGCGATTCTGCTCGTAAAGCTTTGTTTTCTACCTGAGGAATTTGATCGCTAATAAATTCTCTTGCTCCACTAGTTTCTTCCTGATTACCACTAATTTGCTTGGCTATGTAGATATTCATTAGGGTGTTGACTATCTCAGCAGCAGTAACAGGATCTGAATTGTTATAGGCTATTTGAATTACATCACTTCCACCAATAATCTTCACTTCTAAATTGTTTTCTAAATCTTGTGGACTAAGAGGTTCACCCTCTTCATTTTCTAGCTTAAGTTGGTCGATAGTTTCCTGCAAGATGGGATTAGAAGTAATTACTTCAATTTCAGTACTTAAAGGGGTTTGATTATTTAATAGAGGTTTTAATTCTCCTACACCTTCCCCTATGTTGGCCAAAGAGGAGGTATTGTTTTCTCTGAAGAGTAATTTGCCTTCAGCTTGGTAGGTTATTTTGAGCAGAGTACTCAAAGCTGCCGTCGCTCCCACCGTTAATAAGAATATAAATAAAGCTGGTTTCCAGCGACGTTTCAATTTTTGGAAGTAACTAGTAAAATCTAAATCTAACGATTCTCTTACTTCTATATTATTGTTAGATAAAGATACATTATTTTGCTTTATACCGCGATCGATCGGCACTAAATTAGACATAGCTTTTACTGTTTTAATTTTTACTTTATTTATTTATCTACTTAAAATATTCCCCTTTACACTAATTTATAAGCGATAAAAGGTGTAACTAACTTAAAGTTTTAGTAAAGTTGCTAACCCAAAAGATTAAAGTTCTGATAAGTAATAATAATTAGGGTTAGTTAATAATTAGTATTATTTTGTATTTCTATGACTACTTACAAATATCTTATAAGTAAATATATCATGTAGTTATTTTTATTTTCTATATTTATACTTATTTTTACTCTTCTATAAATGCTCAAATTATCTACAGCTACATAATACTATTATTAGAAGTAACTAAGCGTATTTGACTAGAATTAGGAATAAGATAAATCCAGCCCAAGTCCTGTAGACGATGAATTAAATTAGATATTGTCACTCCCAATTCATCTGCTAAGGAATATAAATGAGACCACTTAGTTAAATCTTTTCCTTGGCTAAGTTGCACTAAGATGTACTGAGGCATCAATAAACATCCAGCAAAGTATTGCGCTTGCCATTCAATTCCTGCTAAATGATTTGTACTACGACATAATAATGATTGGACTTGAATATTAAGACCTTTATCTTGTAGTCTTATGTGACGTTCTACTTGTTCAACATCAATATGTAGTACCCAATGCCCTATTTCATGAGCAAGAGTTGACTCTCCAAATCCCCCTTGAAGTTGAGGAATATTTTCGTTGATTTCAATTAGATATTCTAGGGGTAAAATTCTCGCAGCTATTTGTCCTTGTTCATCATCAGCAATAGTATCCCAGACAACATCTAGCCCCAAAAATTCGGCAACCCTACTAGCATCTAAAGGATAACTAGGAACATATTTGGGTGTATGCTGCATTTTGACTAAGACTTCTAAAGCAATAGCTTCAATCTCAACTTTAGAAATAAAACGAAAGGGACGGAAAATAGCGAATAAGGACATAGTCAAAGTTCGGCAGATTGACTGTCTGCAGCAATTGCTTCTTGAAATACTCTTTGGGCAAATTCTGGATTTTCGCCCATCCGTCTAAATAAAGTGGGCATATTTTTGTAGTGTTGTTTGAGTAATTGTTCCTGAGCTTGGGGAATACGTCCTGCTAAAAATATTAACTCTTCTTCATTCAAACTAAGGTGACGCGCCAAGGAACGAATTACTTCTTCTTTGGGAGCATAATCTGCTCTATTGTTTTCTAGCTTAGATAGGTAGGTAAAATCTAATTTCAATAGTTTGGCTAATTCCCTTTGGCTATAACCTTTATTTTTTCTGGCTTGGCGAATTAGTTTACCAAAATTTTGAGCCACTCGATCGATCCTCCAATTTAATCTCGATCTTATTTTAGTTTGAATAAAAATTCAACTTAGATATTCACGTAGCTCAATTTCTAAGTGCTTAGGGAAAGTGACAAGTATCGATTTAGAAAATAGCTTGACGCTCTTATTATTGCAGATACAATAGTCTTGACATAATAGACCTATCTTGATGCTAGTCAGGAGTTAGATTTTAGCTTATTAAAGCTATTAGCATTGCTAGTGCAAGGGTTATCTGCTAAAAAGATATTTTGTGCGATCGCTCTTATTTTTTGCCAGTTCTTCCAAAACTTATGATTGTTTCTGAACTTTGTATTTATCCACTCAAATCTTGTCAAGGAATTACCCTCACACAAGCAGAAGTAACTTCAAAGGGATTTGCCCAGGATCGAGAATTTATGTTGGTTACTCAAAAAGGAAAATTTCTGACTCAAAGACAATTTCCTCAATTAGCCAAAGTTCAAGTACAAATATCTGCTCAACAAGTATCCCTATCGTTGTTAGATAGTCAGGTACAACCTTTAACTTTCCAGCCAACACTGACAGGAACAGAAATAGAAGTAGAAATCTGGCTCGAGCGCACTATCGCGATCGATCAAGGAGACGAAGTGGCAGAATGGTTTCACACTTTTTTAAAATTAGATAGTCAAAAAAAATGCCGACTTGTCAGACAATCTCCCCAACATATTCGTCCAATCAATCGAAAATATGCCACTCAAGCTCAGGAACCAGTCAGTTTTGCCGATAGTCATCCTTATTTATTAACAGCTACAGCTTCTTTGGATGAACTCAACCATCGCATCAAAGATATGGAACAACAGCACTTTCGTCCAGTTTCTATGAACCAGTTCAGACCTAATATTGTCGTAGAGACTGAACAATCTTTTGTGGAAGGAAACTGGAAATCCATTCAAATTGGCACGGTCAGGTTTATCCTGGTTAAGCCTTGTAGTCGCTGTATTATCACGACAACTAATCAACAGACTGGCATAACTAACCCTTCACGAGAGCCTCTAAGAACTCTAGGTACTTTCCGCCAATTTGGAGAACAAGGCGTATTGTTTGGTGAATACATGATCCCCCAAAACCAAGGTATAATTCAAGTAGGTGACAGAGTGAAAGTGTTAGAAGTTCGGGGAGAAAATAGTCGATAGCTTCCCCCAAACTGTTCAAGCAAAAAACTTACAGCTAACGGCTATACTTTAAGCTTCAGCAACTGCTGGCTCTGTTGGCTGTACTGGTTGTTCTTCTATTTCTACTTCAATTGTTTCGGCAGTTATAGAAGGCTGTTTTTTCAGTTTGATAGTCAAATAACGGATTACCTCTTCCTCTAAGCGCATAGCTCTTTCTAGAGGTGCTATTTGTGTGCCATCAGCCTGATAATTCATTTGTATGTAAATACCATCTAAATATTTTTTGATGGGATAAGCTAGCCTTCTCTTCCCACGATTTTGGATTTGAATATTTTCAGCACCGCGATCGCTCACAAAAGCTTGGTACTTTTGAATGGCATTTCCTACTTGTTCCTCGGAAAGATCGGGGCGTAGGATATACATCATTTCATAGTTGTTGCTCATAAAAACATTCTCCTTGTGGACTATTGTGGCTTCTAAACTCCATGTGACTAATGAAACTATCAGTTGAGAGTTTTAAACATAAACTTTAGAAGCAAGGGATTACTATCTTACTATCTCTCGGAAAAGAAAAGCTAGTACTTCATATCTTGAATTTTTTGATGGCATCTGTTATCTTCGTTTCGTTATGGCACAACGCTATGTAAGAGTAAAAACAACCCAGGGACAAATTTACTACGGTTTGCTTCAGCCTAACCGTAATGTTGCTGTCTTTGATGCGCCTCCTTGGTTAGGAGGTCAGACAACAGAATTAGAGTTGGGCTTAGACGAATATCAGCTTCTTGCTCCTTGCGCCCCTTCCAAAATTGTGGCCGTAGGCAAAAATTACGCTAGTCATGCCGAGGAAATGGGTACACCTATACCTAAACAACCACTTCTATTTCTCAAACCAACAACAGCTATTATTGCGGATAATGAGTCTATTTACTATCCTGCCCAATCTAAACGGGTTGATTATGAAGGAGAATTAGCTTTAGTAATAGGCGATCGCTGTCGTAATTTAACTCCTGAGCAAACTCGCAAGGTCATTTTTGGCTACACTATCGCTAATGATGTTACTGCTAGGGATTTACAGCGCCAAGACGGACAGTGGACTAGAGCTAAAGGATTTGATACTTTTTGTCCTCTTGGCCCTTGGATTGTGAGAGAGTTAAGTGCAGGGGCAAAACTACAAACTTTTTTGAACGATTTACCCAAACCTCGTCAAGCTGCATCTGTTGACACCATGGTTTTCCCTCCAGAATTTCTGGTTGCTTACATTTCCCAAATCATGACTCTTTTACCTGGAGATGTTATTTTAACTGGAACTCCTGAAGGTATTGGTTCTCTAGTCGTAGGCGATCGTGTCCGCATTGAAATTGAAGGTATTGGTAGTTTAGAAAATCAAGTGGTTTCAGTTAATAACCCTTCTCTATTAACCTCTAGTTAATTACTAACGTACCTGAGAATAAGCTGCTTGAGAAATAGTGGGAATTTCTGCATATTTTCCTAATATTGACTGCACTATGGCATAAATACAGGCTGCAAATGTAGCTATAAAAACTACATTAGAAAATGTTTCGGAAATTAGAGGAAGAAATGAACTTATCCCGCCCATGATAAAACGGTCGACCAAACCACATAAAACTAAAAGAATATCGATTAGAATTGCTTGCATCGCATTAAAACGAATAAAATGCTTGATTCTTTCGTTTCTCACTACCCCTAGAAATAAAGCAAAAAAGATGATTATCCCGGCGAAAGGAAATCCAAGGTAAAGAGTGAGTAATGGCTGAAGTGGTACATAAATTATGCTTAAAAAAGGAATTACCCTAAGCAAAGAAACACTAAATCGATAAGCCTCTAGGAAAGGCAATAAGTATACAAGTGCAGCAAAAATACGGTCTTTAGCATCGGTTGAACCACGCCAAGCCATTGTGATATCTCCTTATTGATTAGAAACCACTATTAAAATTAGCTATGAATCTATCATAAGACAACGCAGCTAAAATCTGCTTATCCATTATTCAATGGTAAGCTGGAAAATTCTGTTTATAGACCTTTGACAAAAATGAAATATCACATTAAGACTTTGACAGTAACCTCAATTTCTTTCGTCTTGTTCTGCTCAACTAATTAACTAGACTTTAGACAAAAAGATTAATTAATATGAGCAACACGGAATCCCAACTGACATTCATAAACCTCAGCTTGATTCTCACTGGATTTATTAATAGCACGACCACAGTTTAATTTTCCCTGGTGCCAGCGAGGCAGCCCGCTACGATTCGCCATTAGACAAGTCTGACATACTTGCTTTGGTGATAGTAATTGTTCATCTGTAATAATTACCAACATACCGTCAAGTTTCCTTGGCTTTCTTTCTATTCTAAGTTATGAAACTGAGAGCGCAGCATTCTTTGCTACATACCTTAATAATTGTCAGAATAATAAGTCAAAGTACCATCTGGGCATTTTCAAACTTTTGGCGATGATTAGCCCTAAGTTGACCGTTGAATCATGAATTTTGAGAGTCTAAAAATTATCTCTCCAGTACCACTAGTAAACAAAATCATTAATAAATTAATCCAAGATACGTATTTTATATCAATTTTAATTCAGGCAAAAATTCACTAGTTATCCAAAAAAGCTCCAAAGGAGTAAATAGAGTTACTATGTATAGACGTAACCATAACTATTACGGCTTTGCTTAAACTAGAGTGGT
>JBFRWE010000101.1:0-3712 GCA_051439345.1 Xenococcaceae cyanobacterium | reverse complement strand
CTAAACCAAAAGCGGAGATAAAGGTTTTGACTATATCTAAAGCAAAAGCACGACTGTTAGAGTCAACAAATAAACTATGTAGCGTTTTAAAAACCCAGACAGGAAAAGTTAAAATTCTCCATAAAAGTAAGAAAGGAAAAGTTAACAACTTCCACAAAATTCTAGTACTTGCTCTAACTTTTCTGCCTATTAATTTCCTCAGTTTATTTAATACTTTTCCTAACTTCCAAAGAAAAACTTCACCTCGATGATTTTCTAAATACTTTTTTGCTTCGTTCCAATCATCTTCAGGAGTTCCATCTCTCCCTTCAAGAGCGCGTTTTTGCCAGATTTTGTGTGCTTTGTCCTCGATTAGTTCCCTTGGTATCGATCGAGATCTCTTCATCCTTGCTCTTGGAATCTAAAGTATTTAATTATATTACAAGCTAGGGTCGATCGCTCTACTTTTTTTTAAGAGCTAGTGTTGTCTATTTAATTGAGCAAAAGCCTTAGTGCGATCTCGTTCCGAGCCGTGCTGTCGCTGATCGACTTGGCGATCGTAGAGAGATGTCCATAAGAACGAGAGCTAAGCTTTTTGAGCTTGGAAATGCTTCAAGTCAAGTACTCCTCTTATTATCTGCTCAAAAACTTCAGAGCGACTTATGTTTAGCTCGTCGGCAATATCATCTAGTTTTTGAGAAGCGGTAGGGGTGAGCATGAACTGATATTTCTTCTTAGCTTCGCCGTATTCTTTTTGTCCTGTTCTTGGTGTTCTTGCCATAGGCGCGATCGTCTATCTGGTGGATCTAAAAATATTTATCTTCTTTTTTTATTATATATGGATTGCAATATATCCATATATATTGATATAATAAAGAGATTAAAAAGCGATCGCACCTGGTCTGCAAAACTACTGCGATCGCCTAGAAGAAACACATGGCAACATCTTATAAGGAGACAATAACCATGCTTAATCCTAGAATGTGCGACCCGTTTAGTGCAAAAGTAATACAAATTACGCGGCACTAGCTAGGTTATGACCAAGAGTTATTCATACAATAACTCTAATAAGTCAAATAAGAACCTTGACAACTAAATACTCTGTGTAGGTGAGAGAGCCTGTAAAAAGGTGTCAAATATTAATAAAAACCTAAGTTCTCAAGCCCTACTCTCTCGGTGTTGGGAGTAAAAGCATAACCCCCAGGTTTGCGACTGGTTATCAAAGCCTGAAGCGGGGTTAAATGGGGTATTAACTGGTAGTCTGAACTGGTTAACCCCTAGCAAGAATTCCACGGATAGAGCGAACGCTCGAAGCACCAAACCATCGTTATTCGAGAACAGCCAAATCAGGTCTGATAGGCTGTAGCCAAAAGGCTAAACTACAAAAATAGTTAATTGTCTTATTCCACAATTAACCAACACCTATTTGTAGTCGGTGGATAGGTAAAGTCGTAGTCTTCGTGAATTAAAAACAGCTAAATCAGTTCTGATAAGCTGTAGCCAAAAGGCAAAGCTGCAAATGATAGTTACTTAGCATTCTAATAAGTAACCAACACTTATCGCAGTCGGAGAATAGACGCATCCTAAAGATTCACACCAACAGAATATTTGGAACGGGATAACCCCTCAATAATTCTTACTCATAAAAGGTCGAACAAGTAAGTAATCAACCAAGATGCAAACTCTCTAGAAATAGAGGTTATTGAGGGGCAGGATTGGGTAAGAAGCCAACGCCTTAACTCGAATCAACGAGTATTGCTTTACTGAAACAAAGGTAAAGAAGGGTAATGCCAAGGATATGCTGACGTACCCACTGTTTTCAGGAAAGTAGTGAGTAAGTAAGAGTAAATATGTCTAAAACAGATTCAAAATTGAATACTGTGGAATGGAGAGAGCTTAAATGGCGAAAAATCCATAAAGCTGTCTGGAAGCTCCAAAAACGAATCTACCAAGCCTATATCAGTGGCAATGTTAGAAAAGGAAGAAGGCTACAGAAGACCCTTATCAAATCTTACTACGCCAGATTACTATCTGTTAGAAAGGTCACACAGGATAACCAAGGTAAAAAGACGGCAGGTGTGGACAAGGTAAAATCCTTAACCCCGAAGCAACGTCTGGAACTCGCCCAAAACTTAAAACTAGGGGATAAATCCAAACCTATAAGAAGGGTATGGATTCCTAAACCTGGAAAAGATGAAAAGCGACCTCTCGGTATTCCTGTCATGCGCGATAGAGCAGTACAAGCATTAGCTAAAGCTGCCCTTGAACCAGAATGGGAGTCAAAATTTGAAGGAAATTCTTATGGATTTCGCCCAGGAAGAAGCGCGCATGATGCTATTGAAGCAATTTTCAACCAAATTAGGTATCAACCTAAATATGTTTTAGATGCGGATATCAGCAAGTGTTTTGACCAAATAAACCACCATAAACTCCTAACCAAATTAAACACGTTTCCTAAATTAAGGAAACAAATAAGAGCTTGGTTAAAAGCAGATATATGTGACTATGTAAAACATGAAAGAACTCCAAACCATCAAGGAACTCCTCAAGGTGGAGTCATAAGCCCACTTCTGAGCAATATAGCCTTACATGGTATGGAAAACAGGATAAAACAGGTCAAAGGCGCATCATTAATCAGATACGCCGACGATTTTGTTATATTCCACGAAAATCTTGAAGTATTGCAAAGATGTCATCAAACAATCTGTGAGTGGTTAGCCCAATTTGACTTAGAGCTTAAACCAAGTAAAACGAGAATAATACATACTCTCAATGAATTGGAAAACAAGAAACCAGGATTCGACTTTCTAGGTTTTACAATCAGACAATTCAAAACAGGTAAATACCAGTCAGGAAAACTCTCCAACGGTAAACCACTTGGTTTTAAAACCATCATCCAGCCTTCTAAGGAAAATGTCCAAAGACATTACCAAAAGATAGCTGATACAATTGGAAGGCTTAAGGCTGCACCACAAATAAAAGTCATAAAAGACCTAAACCCCATCATTAGGGGATGGTGCAACTATTACAAAACAGTATGCAGTAAGGAAACATTCAGTGGACTATATCATATAACCCACAGAAAATTACGAGCATGGGCTAACAGAAGACATCCCAATAAAAGCAAGCACTGGATTGGTCGTAAGTACTGGACAAAAGTAAAAGATGATAATTGGGTCTTTGGATGCAGAAAAAATGATATTAATTTCAATTTGTATAGACATCCAACAACAGCCATCAAAAGACACATCAAAGTTAAAAGTGCAAATTCTCCCTATGATGGAGATACACTATATTGGAGCAAGAGAAAAGGGAAACATCCCGAACTCAAAGACTCAATTGCCATAATGCTAAAGAAGCAAGAAGGTAAATGCAATTGGTGTGGGCTTCCTTTTCAGGATAATGACGTAATAGAAGATGACCACATTATCGCCAGAAAAGCTGTTGGTAATAACTCACTAAAAAACCGTCAACTTCTACACAAACATTGTCATGACGAAAAGACCAGGGAAGATTTAAAGGCTATTAAAGCTCACAAACAAGAAAAGAGATGGCAGAAACTCACCAAATGGTTTAACAACCAAAATTGGGAATGGGTAGATGACATACCTACTCTAATCACTGGTCGTGGTACTCATAAAGAGCCTGAAAGGAGAGGAGCGCAGTGAGGTGAAAGTCTCATGCTGCGTTCTGAAGACGAGTCGCCTCGGTGACGAGGTGGCTTAGTTTAACA
>JBFRWE010000100.1:0-14172 GCA_051439345.1 Xenococcaceae cyanobacterium | reverse complement strand
AGCCTATGGTTGGCGCTTCAAAATTGAGGTCAGTTTCCGCACCATCGTGCATCTGCTGGGAGGGTTTGGCTATCGCTTCTGGCTCAAATCCATGGAGCGAGCTTCGCGCAGGGCCTCAAAACCTGCGCTTAAAGGACTATCCTGAGACGATTCGGACACAAATAGCGGCTAAAGTAGAAGCAAATGAGCGCTTTATCAATCTCAATGCCCTTGCTTTAGGATTGCTCCAAGTCCTGGCTCTGGAGATGCCCAAGATCATTTGGCGACACTTTCCCCTCTGGTTTCGTAGCCTACCCAAACATGGCTATCCCAGCGAACGGATTGTGCGTCTGGCACTCCAGAATCAACTGGCGGTCAATTTATCCAGAAGTAGAGTTGGTCTACTTCTGGATAAATTACTTGAGGCTAAAATAGGACGATCTCAAGTCCATGATAACTCAGGCTTAGCTGCCTGAAGCCAGGGACAAAACACAGCAAAAACTTCTTACTGTCCAGATAACTATTCAACAGGACTTCATATAACGATAACTTTTATCAGTTAACCAGGGATCTAGCTTGTCTAAAGATGTCTTCGGCAAACTGGGGATGAATTTGCATTTTTTCAAATAAAATTGTCAAATCTTTTGGACAACCTTGCACGGCAACACAAGTTCCAGCATAAACAATCTCAAAATCTTGAACTTTGTCTACAATTTGTTTTGATTTTTTTCGTTTAATTTCGACAATACGGACACTTTTGTCAGAGCGAGCACCAACATTTTTATGGACGACATCAACTACTGACGATGTACTTTGAGCATCTGATTGCATGATTGTGGTGGAATTTAATTGATTTGAGGCAGAATCATTCTTCTCAACTGACTCCTTATAATGTTTGACAATTAACTTAGCTAGAGAATAGGTAATATTTTCTCCCTGACCAGCAATTTCTAAGGCATATTGTCGGGCACTTTCAGGAGTTGAAGGGGCAGCTAAAACATAGAGAGCGGAAGTAGCAAAATTAAAATGGGTAAAATTTATGTTTTTAAATTGTTCGCTTACCTGCATAAATTTAGTTGCCGAAGATATACTCCAATTAAATTCACTTTTCAGCCAATTTCTAAATTGCCCGTGTTTAAGTTGCTGTTTAACTTCGGCTAGCTTTTGTCCTATTTCAACGATTTCTTGTGCTGTTTGACGAATTAAACCTTTAATTTCAACTGTTTTTTGTTTAACGGCAATCTGAGTTTCTCGATCGAGAATTTCGTAGTCAAAGCCTTTCTGGTTAGAAATACCAAGCATCTGCTTAGAATCTTGGAGTAAATTTTGAGTCAACATACATTCCTCTCGAATAATAAGATACTTTTGAGAATTCGGGCACATTACCTTTTTGACGACAATTAAAGTCTTCGATTAATTGAGAGACTAATGTTCCTTTAACTATTAAACATTACCGGAGAATGGTTGAAGGCTAAACTATTTGAAAATTAATTAGAAGAGAGAAAGCTTAAAAGAGTTTAAGTAGTAAATTAAGGGACTTCGACGAAAAAAATTATCCCATCGTTTAGTCGGGTTTAGGCATTGCTCAGAATCTGGAGACAGCCAAGGTGGAACTCGCTATGGGATGTTTTTTTCTGTCCAATTCCCTAACTTCTGCCTTCTATTGACTATATTGTACAGGTAGAATGTGTGTTTCTAATCGGAAATTATATATTTTTATCCCTGAATATATTGTTTTTTAAGATACACTTTATTAATATTTTCGCTAAAGCTAAACGAGCATCTGCTGACCCAACTTACTGTGGGTGTTTTTTGTCAGCACTGTTGGCATCGTGATTACACCTATTGTGTTTTCAAGGAATAAAACTTATTGAGAATAGTATCTCATTTTTTGTGAGACTACTTCATTCAATTCCTGATGAAACCTGATTTTTAATCTTCTCTGTAGTCCTTTCAGCTCCAATTCACCAAAGCTACAAATCCATCAATTTGATGAATTTAGATTTTCAGTTTGGGCAAGATTTGATGAAATATTCTCTCGAATAAAATGGCAGGAAAAGTCAAAAATCTTTGAGCTCAAGCTTGTTGACTCACTTTTGTGGGACTACACCATTTTATAACTTGATGTTCAGTCCGAGTGTTACAAGAAGTGGCGAGGAGCAGAGTAGCGAGAATTAGTACCATCTCGACAATGCAATGGTTGGATATGTTTAACTTCACTTTGGTCACTTTGGGATGGTTTGACAAATTGAAATTATTTTAGTCAATGAATAAAACTTCCTTCTAAGAATAATTAAGTTTATTTTAAATATCTAGTATGATTTAGCGCGTTAATCACTCTTCGTTAAATATGCCTTTACTCGGTGGGACATCATTGCCAATTGCCTTACGTACTACAGTTACAGTCATAACAAATGTCAACCCATTAACAATTAGTTTGATTCCCACCAAAATACCGAATACCCACTCAGAACTTTGGGGCCAACTACTCCAGATGAAAATGCCCAGAATGATGCCTAGAATGCCGCTAAAAAAGAGCCAACCTCCGCCATGTAAAAGTTTAAGGTCGAAAGCGTTAATTATCTGAATCACACCGTCAATAAAAATCAACATGCCTGTAATTAGGGTCAGTGTAACTAATCCTTCAAAGGGATTATGCCAAATTACATCCCCGACAATCAAGTACAAGATTCCGAGAAAAAATTGAGGAATAAACCAAATGGCTTCTAGTTTGCGTGTAACGAAGGCATAGAAGGCATGAGTTATGCCATACATCACAAAGATAAATCCCACAAATACCGTTATGACGACTGCTGCCGTAAACGGTTCAATTAGAGAGAGGAGACCGGTGACAATCATTAGAATACCTAGGGTAGATGCCCATCCTAGACTGGCTTTTATTTCTCTCTGCGTTTGTGGATTCGCATTAATTAAGTTATAAAAAAAAACTTAGAGAAATAAATTGATATTTTAGGGGGTCAGCACTGCACCCGCCAGTTCGAGGGATTTTTTAAGCTTCTCCTGACGTTGTGCTATGTCAGACTGAATTTCACTGATTCGCTCTTCTAGTTCGGCTTTTTTCTTGGTGTTTGACTTTGCAACCTGCTCTTGTAGTGTTTTAATCTTGGCATCAAATCGCTCTTTGGTGTCAAACATCCATTTATTTGCCGCATCCATCTGTGCCTGCAGTTTCTGATTGGTGTCATCTATCTTAGCTTGAAGTTGAGCTTTCTGCTCAGTTGTAGACGCATTAAATTCCTCCTTTAGAGCCTTAAATTCAGCTTGGGTTTTCTGGATTTGGCGTGCAATCTGTCGATCGAGTACTTCACCACCAGGTTTACGGAACACAATACCCCCTAAAGGTTTCATTGCTGAATCGAGCGGAGTAGTCCATCCTTCGTCTACCGAGGCTACTATGGCTACTTTTCCAGGTGTCAGCTCAGTCGCAACATCGTTGAGAAAGTCCAGGTCAACGTCCATTATACTAATATCCCTCAAGGCACCAGCTAGCGCGCCACTGGACATACCTACCGCAACACCAACTGGTCCTCCTAATAAACCCACCATACCACCTAAAGCTGTTCCGATTAACGTACCGACAGGCCCTTCGTCGGCAGTTTTAAGAACCTCGACTTTGCCCTCCATATTTTTAGCAATCACCGCTAAAGCATAAACAGTCAGCTCACTCACTTGATGCAGTTGTCTGAGCTGATTAGAGCCCTGATATGCTTTAGCTTCGTCGTCAAAAACTACTACAATAACTTTTTCCATGATTTTTTTCTCGTCAATGATGTTTTTCTTTGTTTTTCAGATATTTTTGTCTACTCAGAGTATGTCTCTGACCGGTCAGCTTTTGCTTATTCTTTACTCAATACAAACAATCAACTACCTTAGATTTAAGCAGCAGCAGATTGAGATTCTTCAAGGGTATCCCGCGCCACCGCTGAAAAAGTTGCTATACCAATTCCATCTGAGATCAAATTAATGCCTACCAGTAAACCTATTAACCAGGGCATATTACCAGGCCAATCAACCAATACCCAGATACCTAATGTTGTTGCCAGAATGCCTCGCGCCAAAATCCATCTCTCATTACTGTCTGGTCTCCAGAGAAAGACCCAAAATATTTGGGTCAAACCGCTACCCAAAATGCTCGTACCCACAATCAAGGTAAGGGTTAGAAGACCTTGTAGCGGGTAAATTAGAAGCAATAATCCTGCTGCTAAATAGAGAACTGCGATCGCCAGCTTCCAGAGCGACTGTCTTTCCTCACGAGTTTGAATTGTATAGACCACCTGCGTAATACCAGCAGCAATAAACAGCCAGCCCAGGTAAAAATTAGCAGCAACGCTAGTAAATAGAGGGCGTGCGATCGCAATTGCTCCCAGAACAATCATCAAAATTCCTAACACAAAAGAGAGACCAAACCCGCGCTTTAGCACTTGAGAAGTGGTCTGCTCGACTCGCTCTGTCATATTTACCTCCAAATATCTTTACCTCTGACTTTTTAGTCGCGGAATCTTTTTAAAAAAACGCAATCGCGCTTATTTCTTAATTTCCCAAGCCTTGTTCTACCGTTAAACATTATCCTTAACTTTAGTTAATTGATAATTGAACTTGGGACTAAAACATCTATTTGATAGTGCTTTTAGAGAAGCTGTGAAAAGTAGGCACTTACATAATTGACCACAGTCTCAGCTTTTTTATCTTCTAGCCACTCCTCCATCTTGGTATTAGCCGTTTCGGTTTTTGTGAGCTGAGTTTGTTGGGGAATCACCTTAAAATTACCTTTTCTTTGTTCGAGTTGACTTTCAAGCGTCGTGAATCTATGTTTTAAAGATTCACAAGATCGATCGATTTTTTCACTCATGGTTTTAGTTCTCTATTTAGTTATTGGAAATTCCAAATGGTTAATATGCTCATGAAACTCCTGTCTTATCTTGTAATAATTGCCTTTTTAGCTATTGAGGTTTTGATATTGGTCTTTTAGTCAACTCAGATTCTTCTTATTGATGGCAGCAACTCTTGTTCTAACTGAGCAGCTCGTTTTTCGTAGGCTTTGGCCGATGCTTCTAGTTGTTTTTGAGCTCTAACTAGGACATTTCGCTTTCTGGCCAAATCTGCTTTATTCATACTGGCGACGACTTCCTCAAACAGCTCTGGCAGATTTTCCAATGCTTCGTTTACTGATTTGATGTTCTTTTCTAAGAAAGCCTGATTATCTTCTAAGGTTGGTAATTTGGCTATCAGAGGAAATGTCTGTACTTTCGTTACTTTAACTAAATTGAGTGGATGAGCATAAACTGGGGAACACAAAAAATTATTGAGTAGCAAGATACCAATTAGTGAGATAGTCAAAATGACTGTCTGGCTAAAATTGAACCTAAAAATAAGTTTGCGCATATTATATATACTCCTGGAATCATTTGGAATCAATCAAAACTATTGAATAAGCACCTAATAGTTAATACTATAAAGATGATCGATATGTTCTATCTTGTAAAATATTGTTCAAAACATCAAATTTTTGCTCTAAAAAAAATTGGCTCTTTCAGACTAAGTATGACAATTTAATAACAAAAAATAGTTGTAACCTCAAAGAATCTGGGAATCTGGAAATTTGATCAAGCTATAATCCTTGCTTTATATTGACTAAAGGCTATTTTAAATGATATTAATTAGCTCGGTTATTAAATTGTAAAAATAAGTTTTTAAGAGAATGCCTTCCAATTCTCTACTCCATAATAGTAATTATTCTCGATCATGTAGAGCAAGAATTTTATATTTTGAACAATATTTTGCAAGACAAAATACATCGATCATCTTTATAGTATTAACTATTAAGTGCTTATTCAAAATGAACTGCTGTTAAGGATCGAAAAAAATGCTAAGACAACTCGAAATCTTTTGGATGCCCTTAACTGCCAATCGGCAGTTAAAGACTCAGTACCTACTTGCCGCTGCTTAAAATAGGCACTACACTAGCCACGATAATTGACAAAGTCTTGACGGCACAGAAGTTTGGTGGTGCGTAAATGCCGATCATTGCCACTCCCAAATTGTAGAAGTCATTTAGAAAAACACTGTACACTTCGACTTTGCTCCTAACTTTAAGGTGGGTCATTTTGATGCTTTTAAACTAGTGAAAATCAAACAGATTAAAAACTTAGCCAAGGATACTTTATGAGTGCTAACAATTCTCAACGGCAGCGCGGTTTTATTCTCACTACCATGGGTAAGCAAAAAATGAAAGCGCAGATCGATAAGTTAGAAATCAAAACAGGAGTAAAATATACTCCTACCAAAATTGCCGAACAAGCTCAACTCAACGATCCTCAAGGGTTACATCCAACTACAGTCAGAAAAATAATGCGACAAAGTGGGGTTGATTTAGTTTCTTTGCAAATTTTATTTCGTGCTTTAGGATTGGAAATTGAGAAACAAGACTACTCTCGCCCCCGTCTTCAAACTATAACCAAGCAAAATTGGGGAGAAGCCGCCGATGTGGCGATTTTTTACGATCGTGCTGCAGAAATAACTCAACTTGAACAGTGGATCGTTGAAGAACAATGTCGTTTAGTGGCAATTTTAGGTACCGTAGGTGTTGGAAAGACTTCTCTAGGGGTAAAACTAGCTCATCAAATTCAGGATCATTTCAATTATTTAATTTGGAAAAATTTGGCTGATGCACCTTCAGTTGAAGAACTGTTAGCTCAAATAATTGACTTTCTCTCAGATCGACATGAACAAGAGGCGAATTTACCATTGAGTTTTGAAGCCAGATTCTCTCGTCTACTACATTATTTGCGCCAGCATCGCTGTTTAATTGTACTTGATGGAGTTGAAGCTATTTTACGCTTCAATGCGTTAGCTGGTCGATACCATAAAGGTTATGAAAATTACCGAGAAATGTTTAGAAGGCTGTCTAGTACCATTCATCAAAGTGCAATTGTAATTACCAGCCAAGAAAGACCTCAAGGGATAAGCGAATTAGAAGGAATAGAATCGCCAATTCATTCAATACAGCTAAGTGGCTTATCAACCATTGCTACACAAGAAATATTGAGCAAAAAAGGTTTAGTAGGTAACTTTGAAGAATTGAATCAACTCTCAGAACTTTATCAAGGTAATCCGCGCTTTCTCAAGCTAGTAGCAAGTTCAATTAAAGGATTATTTGCCGGAAATATTACAGATTTTCTCGATAGCAGTGCGGTGATTGTTCCTGGGATACGTCATCATCTAGATCGGCAGTACGAGCGCTTATCTGTATTAGAAAAGAAACTTTTGTATTGGCTGGCATATAAACGCAAACCAGTGACTTTAGAAGAGCTTAGCCTAAACTTTATCCCCCTCAAATCACCTGCCCAACTATGGGAAGCTTTAGACTCTCTTATACTGCGCTCATTTGTTGCCAGAAAAGTTGACGAAAATAATACACCAGCTAAATTTTATTTACAATCTCTAATTATGGTATACATCAGAGAAAAATTGCTCGAACAAATTCGCCAAAAAATTCGTCAGGATTCATCTCAATCCTCTACAACAAATTTTCCTTTTCAACTCTCGAAATCTGCTTGAGGAAAGTATTCCGTGGTTGACAGACAAAAGATGAAGCCTAGAGTATTGAAGTAGTCTTGAATTAAGAAATCAACGGAGTTGACAAAGAGAATACGGGGTCACAGTTACTCTGCCGTACAATTGAGCAGCGACTATATTACTATGTCAGATTCAGAGCCAACTTCTAGCAACTTATTTCCTATTCTTACTCCTCAAGGAAATGGTTTTATTAATAGCATCGGAAAAATTGTGATCGAGCCTCAATTTGATTGGGTTGGTAAATTTTCTGAAGGACTTGCTGCTGTGATGATTGAGGAGAAAATCGGATATATTAATCGTAGTGGGAAACTGGTCATTGAGCCTCAATTTGAATACGATCCGGAGATAGATGAATTAGAATATTTTTCTGAGGGATTAGCAGTAGCCTCTTTTCCAGATCGAGTATATGATTGTTTTCAAAAAGGATATATTGATAATCGAGGAAGGCTCGCGATCGACCCTCAATTTAATCAAGCTTATCCTTTTAGGGAAGGAATAGCACGAGTAGAATTATTAACGGGTAATCGTTTACGCTGGGCTTTTATTGATAAAGTAGGAAAAATAATATCTTCTCATCTTTCTGCTTCTAATGCTAGAGACTTTTCTGAAGGACTTGCTGCGGTAAAAATTGAACGTAAATGGGGCTATATTAATCCACAAGGCAAAATAGTCATTAAGCCTCAATTTGAGGAGGTGCAGGATTTCTCTGAAGGACTTGCTGCCGTAATCGATGTAGTTGGTAGATGGGGTTATATCGATCGAACTGGTAATTTAGTAATTAAACCAAGATTCAATCATGTTTGGGAGTTTACTACCCCTCCTGGTAAATTTTCCCAAGGTTTAGCCGCAGTAGGTGCAGATAATGGTACACGCAGATGGGGATATATTAACAAAAGAGGTGAATTTGTTATTCAACCAAGATTTGATTCTGGCTATGCTGGATGTGGTTGTTTTTCTGAAGGATTAGCTTGGGTAACGGTGGGGTGTGAACCAGAAAAACGTGGTATTACCACAGGAAAATATGGTTACATTAATCAAAAAGGAGAATTTGTCATTAAGCCTATTTTTGATTTTGCTGCGGAATTTTTTGATGGATTGGCTAAAGTACAGATTGATGATTCCAGCCTTTTCAAGCGAGGAAAGTGGGGATACATCAATAAATCTGGTCAATTTGTTTGGGAATGGGTGTATAATAACCACCTATTCTCATCTAGCTTTCTCTGGGAATTTTTACAATGAGAAGTACTACTTAAGTATGAATTAAATTCAATACCTAAAAGATGGGATTTGCCAAAATTTTAATTGCCAATAGAGGAGAAATTGCTCTGCGCATTATACATACTTGTGCAGAGATGGGAATTGCTACTGTGGCCGTTCATTCTACTATCGATCGCCAAGCTCTCCATGTCCAGCTAGCAGATGAAAGTGTCTGTATTGGTCTACCTCCCAGTGGTAAAAGTTATCTCAATATTCCTAATATTATTGCTGCTGCTTTGAATCGCAATGCGGAAGCAATTCATCCAGGTTATGGTTTTCTCGCCGAAAATGCTCGTTTTGCCGAAATTTGTGCCGATCACCAAATTGCTTTTATTGGACCAACTAAAGAGGCAATTTTGGCGATGGGAGATAAATCCACCGCTAAAAAAACCATGCAGAAAGCAGGAGTCACTACTGTCCCAGGCAGTCATGGTTTACTCAGAGATGAAGAAGAAGCTCTCGCTACAGCACGGAGTATTGGTTATCCCGTGATGCTCAAAGCCACAGCAGGAGGAGGTGGAAGAGGGATGCGCTTTGTCAGCAATGAGACTGAATTAGTAAGATTATTTCAAGCTGCTCAAGGAGAAGCAGAAGCTGCTTTTGGTAATGCAGGAGTTTACCTGGAAAAATTTATCGAACGTCCCCGTCACATTGAGTTCCAGATTTTAGCCGATAGTTATGGTAACGTCATTCATCTCGGAGAGAGAGATTGTTCGATTCAACGCCGTCATCAAAAACTTTTAGAAGAATCCCCTAGTGCCATACTTACCCCACGGTTAAGAGCCAAAATGGGAGAAGCTGCGGTCAAAGCTGCTAGATCGATTAATTATGTTGGTGCGGGTACGGTAGAGTTTTTAGTCGATAAATCGGGTAATTTCTACTTTATGGAGATGAATACGCGCATTCAAGTCGAACATCCGGTTACTGAGGTAGTTACAGGACTAGATTTGATTGCCGAACAGATTCTTGTTGCTCAGGGAGAGAAACTATCCATAACCCAGAAACAAGTAGAATTAAAAGGTCACGCGATCGAATGTCGGATTAATGCGGAAGACCCCGAACATAATTTCCGTCCCCATCCTGGCAGAATTAGCGCGTATTTGCCTCCAGGAGGCCCAGGAGTAAGAATGGATTCCCATGTCTATACAGACTATGAAATACCACCTTACTACGACTCTCTGATTGGAAAGTTAATTGTTTGGGGAGAAAACCGCGAAGCTGCGATTAAACGCATGAAAAGAGCGTTAAGGGAATGTGCTATTACAGGAATACCCACAACTATTGGTTTTCATCAGAAAATTTTAGAAACCCCTGCCTTCTTGAAAGGGGAAGTTTACACTAATTTTGTCGAAGAACATCTGATGAATCAATAGAACTGTTATGAAAATAAATTTTCGTCCTCGGTTGTGATAGCGATCGCTATCATGGTCGTCTCTTGCAAAAATATTTTATGACATTTCAATTCTGATTGTTTGGGATTATTTTTAGAACAATTTACCCAAGAACATAGTCATGAAATTCACATAATACAGTTAGATAATGCTCCTTGCCATACTGCTCATAAATTAATAGTTCCTGACAACGCAATTCTCTTATTCCAGCCTCCCTATTGTCCTGAAGTAAATCCCATTGAAAGAGTCTGGCAATACATTAAACAACAACTGAAAAACTTATTTTTTACTAGTTTAGAAGATATTAAAGAGCGAGTTGCTAACATTCTTAATTCCTTATCTGAAGATATCATTCATTCTTTGACTGGTTGGCAATATATCCTAGATGGTTTATCTCTCTAGCTACTTTTGAGAAATGGTATAATTTTGTATAAAATGTACTTGACAAAAGTTATCTTATACAATTTCTTTTCTAAAAGTAATAAGATTTCGCTTATATAATATACTTTCAATATTAACTACAGTAAATTGAGAGTATTAGGGGAAAGAATTGATGGGTAAAGGATTTGCACCTATAAAAGCTCAACCAAAAAAACCAGCAGCTAAAAGCGTAAAGCGTAACTGCTCAATAACCGCTGATGGCGATCAAGGATGAAAGGCGATCGACAATGAAAAGACAACCGATGGTCTCAAGTAGGGGCAGAAGCTATCGCTCTGGCTTTTCTATATTAAGTAATATGATATTGTTGGCCAATGACCAATGAACGCTACAAACAAACCTATTTTGGGGCGTTGGATTATCAGACCAAAGAGTTTTTAGTTAAACCCTATGAAAAAGCTAATTCCGAGAAGACAGTAGAGTTTTTGAAATATCTCCAAAAAAAAAGACCAGGTCAAAGAATTGCCGTAATTTGGGATGGAGCCTCCTATCATCAATATGACAAAATGAGAGAATATCTTGAAGAAATAAACTCTCAACTAAGCCAGTCACAATGGCAAGTAACTTGTATTTTATTCGCTCCCCATGCTCCTGAGCAGAATCCCGTCGAAGATATTTGGCTAATGGGTAAAAAAGTGATTAGAGAGAACTATTATATCTGTGAATCTTTTAAAGATGTCAAAAAAGTATTTATTGAAGCGATTGCCGGAAAAGTATTTAGTTTTTCTAAAGTATATAAATATGGATAATCATAATAGTTTTTGCGCTTAAAATTCCCCATGAATTTAGATATTATTTAACTAAATCATCGGTTAATTAATATTATTTAAGCCCTGATTAGATTGGGCTAAACTATACTGATTCTCCGTTTAATTCAGAGAGTCTTGTTAGGGAAGAGCCAAAAAAGTAGTGAAGCACGAACTTATACCGTTTCTCAAAAGTAGCTAGATATATAGAGAGTGTTTTATTACTATGAAAAAGCTTCCAATCTCCTGTTTATTCTGACTTCTGACTTCTGATTTCTGACTTTTACCTCACACGAAGTCTCTTGTTACTTTCGAGAATTTATATTATCTTTCTCTCGATCGCCTGTCGTTTTTTTCACAAATCAAATCCGATTGCTATAGCTGATGAAGATTAATAGCAACTTTTACCAATCTCTCCTTTTCCAGGGATTGGAAGTAGTCCCGATTCATCTGCGCTAGATCGTTTTTGTCAAGTTGCCTCATGAAACATAGCATACCCGATGGCAATTTCTGCTGTTCCAAATAGCTGGGACTCACATAAAGCTGTTGTCAGGTTGATTTTTTACAAATAAAGAGATAAATTAATGATACCTTGATTATCATCCGCGCTCAAGTAAGACTCGAGTTGAGCTAATTTCATCTTTTCTCTATCCTCAGAATTATTTACTACTACTTCTCCTACTTTTTCATTTTTAAGAGGAGTGGGTGATAGTCCGAGGAGAGTTAATAATACCCCCAATTTTTTCCTCTTAATTAGTTTTGTCCCAATAATTAATTTCTTCATAGTCATCTTTCCCTAAGTGAAAAACTGAAAACTGAAGGGACAAACTTTCACACTGGTAATTAGGTTATCTTCCCGTTAAGAAAATAGCTTAAATTTGAATTGATCGACGGGAGAAAGCGAGTCAAGTCAGGAAGCCTCTAGTTCAGAATTCAGATTCGATTTTGTCTTTATCAATAAATATCTATAACTGACATTCTAAAAATAAAAAAATCATTTGTCTTGCTAAAAATTGCTAAAAAAAGCAAATCTTGCTCGGAGATAATTCCGGATAATCGGTAGTTTCTGCAAACTGATTGGGTTTAAAACTAGAGATTTTAACGTTCTAATCGATCACTTTGATTAAATAGTTCATTTGTTCTGACAAAACTGACCTGCTCCCAGTAGATAATTTAAAAACGTAAATTTTACGCGTTTTTATTTGGCTTTTTTGGGTTTCTATATTTTAGTCGCACCTTATTTTTTTAAAGAAAGTAAGTTACTGCTCACCGCAATAACCAAGTCTTATTGACAAGCACGCTTGGTGACATCAATTTTTAAATGGGAAGGAAGAGATCAGAACAATTTTGTTAGCGAATAATGTACGCTAACTTTCCTCAAGGAGTAGGACTTGTCCGAAAAATTTATGGCACAAGCCCAAGCGGATTTTAAGTAATCTCGATTCCAGGAGGACTTCGACCAGCTAAAGACAATAATTCACACAGTTGGGCGATCAGCGAAGCTGGCACTACGTGGTCTGCGAAGCAGGCGCTGCGCGATCGCATCATCCCCCTGCAATCGCATTGTTTCTAAAAAACTGAACATTTGAGCTACGCGCCTGAGCTCCCCAGTCACTTCTTGCCCCACCACTGACCTTGCGATGAATCACTACGGGACGCAAAGCTCTCTCCGCATCATTATTGTCGGGTTTGACTTCCGGATGGGTTAAAAAAGTGAACCACTCCTCCCAATGTCTCTTAAGTCGATTCTTCAAACCGATAGCATCTGATGCCCATCCTTTCAAAGGGGGATTGTTCAATACCGCTTCGAGTTCTGATTCTACGATAGGACGAAGCTGTTGCAATTCATCTAGACTCAACTGACCAGCATGGTATTCCTGGTGGGCAGTGCGGGCTTTATGTAAAATGGGACTTACCCGCTTGACTAACTCGCGATTGGAAGCAAAGCGACTGGTAGAGAGTGCTTTCAAGTCTCGCTCAAAATGGGTTAAGCATTTCTGTTTCGCCCTGGCTTTTTGAGGACTGTAAGCACGCTTTGCAATCGCTGGTGAGAATGCCGTCAAACTCCTCTCCCAACAACTGCTTCAGTTCCGCACTACTCCTGGTGGGAGCTAACAGCAGAACACAAACCCGATCGCTGGTTGCTACCCATAACCAATACTTAATGCCATCTATGCAGTAAGTTGTTTCACAATCGCAGCGCACTCCAGGCTGTTTGACATAGCTTAACCACTGCTGGTAGGTAGGCTCTAAACTTGACTGAAACCATCTCTGCATTTTCGCTAAACTACCTTGAGAGATCGGAACTCCAAAGACATATTCCACCACATACTCTTGTTTGCGCCAAGTTAGGTTGCCACCATAACCCAACCAGCCGACAATGCTACACAGTCTCCCCCCATAGCTGAATCCTTCTTTAACGCCCAAGGGCAAAGAGCTATAACCAGACCATCCACAATTGGGACATTGGTATAAGGGTCGGCGATATTCTCGGATTTCTACTGGTTGCTCTACTACCTCCGCTACTTGCTGCACTTTTTGAGGAGCTTCTTCTACTCCCTCTAGCTCTGTTCCACATACTGGACAGTTTTCTAGCTCTACAGACACTACCTGGTCTGGAGTCCCAAATCCGTTTCGGGTTTTTCCCGGATGATTATACTTTGGTCCCCGCTTTTTGCCTTTCTTACGCTTACTTTTGTCACTTGGCTTTTTCAAGATATCTTGAGAAGGTGGGATAGAACTATTTTGAGAGTCACGGTTTTTT
>JBFRWE010000099.1:0-2730 GCA_051439345.1 Xenococcaceae cyanobacterium | reverse complement strand
GAACAAAAAACTTCTGTAATGCTTGCAGGAAATTTAGCCCCAGTTGAAGCAATATGAATTTTTTTCTAGAGTTTGATGTTTGTTTTTATACTTCTATAAAAGAATTTGAATTAACTCAAAAATAGTTTATTAGAAATGCGATCGCTTTACCTCAAACTAACCAGAAAATTAAAGCCGATCTCTTTACTTCAATATATTCGATCGTAATAACTTTTAAAACGCACCCCTTTGAATCAGTTAGATACAGTTACACCTTGCTTGTTACATGAGCATGGTTTTGATTTTTGTTTGATGAAGTGCCAGATCTGAGTCCGAAGAATATTTTTGATTGTGGTACTGCATAAGTAAACCACAACCACATCTACATATTAAGAGAGAGAAAAAGTTTAATCCTATGGGAAGTAATTAAAAGACCCTATAAATATCAATTCGCTTAATGAAGTCAAATAACTAGGAGGTAACTATATGGCTACTGACTACATTTTATTTATACACGGAGTAAGTACCCGCGAAAGAAGAGAAAGTCCCGAATACGCCAAAGATTTAATTGAAGCCATCCAATCTAAGTCTATAGACTTTGTTGACATACCTTTGTACTGGGGTGATGTCAATGAAGCAGCAGAGACAAAGCTGTTAGAAAGATTACAAGCTTCCCATTTATGGGATAAGATGTGGTTTAGAAACTTGCGAGAAAAGCAGTTCCTACAATTTGCTGGCGATGCTGCCCTCTATATCAGTCGTCATGTTGGCTATAAAGTTGTTCAAAGATTAAAAACAGATGCTCTTCGAGTTCTGCAACATGCTCAACCAAATGATTGTTTACACTTAGTTACTCATAGTTGGGGGACAGTTATCCTCTTTGACATTTTGTTTGCCACTCGTTGGGACGATCCAGAAGTTCCTGGTCATGAAGAAGTGCTGCAGATTCGAGACGCTATTTTCGGCTTATCTGGAAAAGATGACAGTATTCATCAAGGAATTCGATTAGCCAGTATTAATACTATGGGTTCGCCGATCGCCATTTTTAGTTTAACTAGTATCACTGACGATCCCAACCAACCTAACTCTGATTCTAGCAGTCACAATATTACACCATGCTTACAAAAGCTCTTAAATAATCTGTACCAAGCAAGAAACGAAGAAAAGCTGCCCTGGAGAAATTTCGTTCATCTAGGGGACCCAATTGCTTTTCCCTTGGAACAATTAATGAAAGATCTGATAGATAAGGACGAAAAATATATCGATTTTCAAGATTTAATTATTCAAGAACCTAAATTCCTTGACTTTTTAACACAACCACTACGTCAGACCATATTCGCTCTCTTACGGTGGGGACAAGCTCATGATAGCTATTGGCAAAGCCAAACAGTGATCCGAGAAATTAGCAGTATTTTGAAAAACAAGGTAATTGCGTAGCAAGTGCTGGTAGTTCATTGCTCTAATCACCTTGAGAAGAAATATTATTTCCTTCTGAGATGATCTTCAAACGGATTAGACGATCGCCTCCTTCATCTAAATGAACTTCAATAGTCTCATTAGTAAGAGTATCTAAACAATTAAGTAGAGAGCGCAGATGAGGATCAGAAGCACCAGTTTCTACATACAAGCGATCGGCTAAACTGCCCATTCGTTTCCAGGTAGTATAGAGTTTGCCTACAGTTTGTTCTAAATTATTAGCTTGCTTGACTAAATCTGCTGCGGTGTTAATACATTGTAAGCGCATGGCTTCTTCTAAGGCTAATTCTAAATCTACAGGAGATTCTCTCAGGGTTTGTACTTGGGCAGCAGCATCCAGATATTTAGCCAAGTTTTTTGCCTCTGTTGTCATTAGCTTAACCGTATCAATATCTGGAGACTCAGCTATTTCTTTCTGAATTTCTCCCAAATGGATATCGGGTAATTTTTCCATTTCCTTGACTAGGGGGGCAAGATGACGAGCAGGTAAGATACCTTCGGAAGCTTTTTCTTTAATTTCTTCTGGTAGCAATTGCGAACTCATTGCTGTCCATTCATCAGATAATTGTTTAACTTCTCTTCTGGTAATACGATCGCCTTTTTGAGCAGCTTCACTAACTAGTTGCTGTATCTCTGGACTGGATTTAGCTGTTTCTACAAATGCCCGCTTACTGAAATTATTGATGCTACCAGGGTCTAGTGTCCCTTCTGCTAAGAGAGTATCGGCACTATTGGCTAATTGAATTAAAGCATAGGCCTGAGATTTAGTAATTTCTCTATTTTTGAGCCAATTAAGAAAACCAGAACCTCTCCCATCACCACCTTTCTTTTCTCTATCTCTGACTGCTCTTAAGATCCGTCCCCGCCAGATATCTGTTTGTAAATCAAAGCGATCGCAAACTTGCCAAATTTCCTCTACTTGTTTTTGGAAATCGAATTCCTTAATTTCCTCATCTTCTGGATCGGGTAACTCAAAGTTAAAATCGACAGGAGTTTCCAACGCAGCAATAATTTCTTCCGAAGATGAGGACAAAACTGCTCCACTTGGCTTATCCCCATTAGATTTATTTACATTTGTCTCATCCATAATCAGTAAAGAAATTTTTATGACAGCAGACGAAATATTATTGCACAGGTAGGGGATGAGTTATAAGTAGTCGTGCAAAATTAATTGGATAGTTGAGATCGGGGTTAGGTGTTAGGTGTTAGGTGTTAGAGAAAAATGGAATGTACAAATAATTTTGCTTAAGTACTTAAGAGTCTGTGCATTTAATT
>JBFRWE010000098.1:0-2818 GCA_051439345.1 Xenococcaceae cyanobacterium | reverse complement strand
TAGCTCTAATTGAAATGCGGAGTGTTACTGTAGATACTATTCGCTCCCTAGTTGTCGTTGATACCCAAAAACGCGATCGCTTGGGCAAAGCAGCAGCATGGTTTGATTTACCCCAATTAACTTCGATTGAAGTATACGATCATCATCTCGATCTAGACTCAGATATTCCCGCTACCACGAGATATATTGAGAATTTAGGTGCGATCACAACTTTTATTACTGAATTATTACAGCAACAAGAAATAGAATTAACTACCTTTGAAGCTACGGCGATGGCTTTAGGTATTCATGTAGATACTGGTTCACTTACCTTCGATCAAACTACTCCCCGCGATGCTAAAGCTTTAGCTTGGTTGATGGAAATGGGGGCAAATGTGAAAATTCTGGCTGAGTATGTTGAACCTGGTTTATCACCACCGCTACAAAAGTTATTAAAACAGGCTTTAGAAAAATTAGATAAATTTACAGTACAAGGATATACTATCGCTTCGGTATTACTTTCTACAGATAGTTTTATTCCTGGTTAGTCTAGTCTCACTTCTAGACTAGTCGATCTTACCGAAAGTGATGCTCTACTCTTAGGACATGAATATATTCGCCAAAAAGGAAAATCCGCATCAAATACCAGATTAACAGTGATCGGGCGATCACGCTTAAGAGAAACTAATTTGAATCAACTATTTGCACCTTTTGGTGGTGGTGGACATTCTCAAGCTGCTTCTGTCACTATCCAAACAGATCAACCAGAGAATATTTTTTCTCAACTAGTTGTTCAACTCCAAGAGCAAATTCCCCATCCTCCTACCGCCAGGGATTTAATGTCCTCTCCAGTTAGAACTATCCGCCCTGATACTACCATCGAACAGGCACAAAGAGTTCTTTTTCGTTATGGTCATTCTGGCTTATCTGTAGTAGATGAAGAAGATAAATTAGTAGGAATTATCTCTCGTCGAGATTTGGATTTGGCTTTACATCATGGTTTTAGTCATGCGCCAGTCAAAGGCTACATGACAAGAAACATCAAAACTATTGAACCTGATACTCCTTTACCTGCGATCGAATCTTTGATGGTTACTTATGATGTGGGTAGATTGCCTGTATTAGATCGAGGGCAATTAATGGGGATTGTCACCCGTACTGATGTTCTGCGTCAGCTACATCAAAATAGAGATGAACAAGAGACGGAAATAGAAAAAAAAGCTCTTACTTCCTGTTTACTACCAACTATTAAAAAGAGATTAGCTTCTCCTATTTGGGAATTATTATCTCAAGCCTCTGAAGCAGCAAGCAAGAAAGGATGGCATTTATATCTAGTCGGCGGTGGAGTGAGAGACTTATTATTAACTGATGATCGTCAACCTTTATTATTACAAGATATTGATTTAGTCGTAGATGGTTTTCATCGTGCTGCGGATGATGATGCAGGGGTAGAATTAGCGAATATTATCCAGCAAATGTATCCTCAAGCTCGTTTATCAATCCACGGACAGTTTCAAACAGCTGCTTTACTCTGGCATAAAGACTCTAAATTAGGTAGTCTCTGGATTGATATTGCCACAGCGAGAACGGAATTTTATCCCTATCCCGCAGCCAACCCAGAAGTAGAAGCTAGTTCTATTCGTCAGGATTTGTATCGTCGAGATTTTACGATTAATGCTCTTGCTGTTAGGTTAACTTCACCCAAAAAAGGAGAATTTTCTCGCAAAGGAGATTTATTAGACTTTTTTGGTGGTTTATTAGATTTGCGATCGCGCCAAATTCGCGTACTGCATGCCAATAGTTTTATCGAAGATCCTACCCGCATCTACAGAGCCGTACGTTTTGCTGTACGTTTGAGTTTCAGAATTGAGCCTCAGACAGAAGAATATATTCGCTATGCCATTGCTAGTGGAGTGTACGAGCGTCTACGTTTAGAGAATCACCAAGCACCAGCCTTAACTACTAGACTAAGAGCAGAGTTGAAATATATCCTCCAAGCTAATTACTGGAAATCAGCCTTAAAATTATTAGCAAATTTAGGAGCTTTACGCTGTCTGCATCAAAACTTAGAATTAACTCCTCAATTGTGGTGGCAAATACGCTGTGTTTCTCGCTGGCTAAAATTAATCGATCCAGATAATAATTACCAGCATTGGCTAATTAGGTTAGAAGTTTTAATTGCTTATTTAGACCCCTCAGAAAGAGCAATATTAGCAACTAGTTTACAGCTACCCAAAGATAGTATTACCAGACTAAAACAATTAGCTCAAATAGAAAGTGAAGTTAAAAAAAAATTACCCCACTGCCAGCGCAAAAGCGAAATATACAAACTGCTGCGCCAATATAAATATGTCGGCTTAATTGTCTTAGCAGTTAGAAATACTAAACCTCTTCGTCGTATTCTTTGGCAATATCTAATTCAGCTATCAAAAATCCAATCACCTTTAGATGGTAATCATTTAAAAAAACTTGGTTACAAGCCAGGACCTATTTATAAACAAATTCTCGATGATTTACTAATAGCTACTCTAGATGGAAAAGTTAATAATTATGCGGAAGCTGAAGCCTTTATTCAAGAAAAATATGATACTAAGGATTCCCACAAAAATAAATCACCCCTCTAACGGTTAATTAAGGGGTAAAGAACTAATTAAGCGGATATAGTTAAATATCCGCCTCATTTTAACTTCTACTTATGCAGCAGCTAGATTTTGAGCTACAAAATCCCAGTTAATTAATTTACCAAGAAAATCATCGATATCAGCAGGACGTGTATTTTGATAATCGAGATAGTAGTACTCTGTCAAACAAAAGTGAAAGCTGGATCGCTAACGACAAG
>JBFRWE010000097.1:0-7196 GCA_051439345.1 Xenococcaceae cyanobacterium | reverse complement strand
AGATATAACATTGATACCCCATGCACTAAAGACCAACAGACATAAGCTAGTTCTCTTGTATCCCCTGAGCGAATTACTCCTGCTGTTTGTCCTTGGGCAATCGTCTCTATCAAAATAGTAAATGATTCTTCTACTGCTTTATCTAGACTCGGATATTTTTTAGAATCAGAGAAGTACACGCTATACATAACGCGATAATAGGCAGGGTTAAATATTGCATATTCAATATACTTTACTCCCAGAGCTTTAATTCCTTCTTCTGGAGTTAAGGCATTATCTGCTAAAACTTGTTGCAACCATTGTCTTAGCTTGATAAAACCCATTTCGGCGATCGCAGCTAGTAAGCTTTCTTTATCAGCAAAATGACGATAAGGTGCATTGTGAGATACTCCCAGACGACGAGCAATTCCCCGTAAAGATAAACTGCTGATGTCTTTGGTTTCGATCCAGATTTTCGCTTCTTCAATAATCCCATGACGTAAATCGCCATGATGATAGGAGTCTTTGGCTTTCATCATTTATCTATTATCCCATCTCTGCTGATATGTTGACAGTATCAACTTTTTTGCCTAAGATAAATGTTGACAACAGCAACATATCCCAGCGTGTAAATTGAAGGTCATGAAACAGGCATCTTATCAGATCGATTTACCAGAAAAGCCCGAAGCCGTCGTATTTGTTAATGGGATTAAAGCCGAGAATTTACTAGGATGTTTGTGGCTATGGAAACAGAGTTTTTCAATTAGAAAAGCTTGTCTAGCAGCAGCAGGATGTAAAGAAGTTAAAGCAGGAAAGTGTAGTCTTCAAGAAGTAGTAATCGTTAGTTATTGGCAAGACGAAGCTAGCCTAATGAGTTTTTTTCATAGTCGAGTACATCGTCAGATGATGAAAGAGATGATGGGTTTTCTTTCTACTCATCCTCAAGCTTTATCTTTATATAATGAAACCTATCGTCCTCTTCGTAGTGGAAAGTACTTTCAAAAGCCTCATGGTTTGGCAAAGATGTATCAGCCAGTCTGTTAGTCAATGAGATGAACAATAATTAAATTAAATAGCAACTTAGGCGATCGCTCTAAAATCATGAAATGGCAAGAAGTTTGTGAAAGTAAGTATTTACGAGATTTACCCTTTAAAATTGAACTTAATAAATGGGGACAAATTGTCATGAGTCCCGCTAAAATTAAGCACTCTTTTTATCAAGGATTGATTGTTGAATTACTTAACTCTTTGATTGTCGATCGAGGTTTTGCTTTTCCTGAGTGTGCCATTCAAACCAGCGATAACGTTAAGGTTGCTGATGTTGTTTGGTGTTCAGAAACAAGGTTTAATTCGATCGAAGAAGAGTTTGCAGCTTCTATTGCCCCAGAAATTTGTAGAGAAATTATTTCTGCTAGTAATACCCTTAAGGAAATGGAAGAGAAAAAAGATTTATATCTAGAAGCACAAGCGGAGGAAGTATGGCTGTGTGACTCAGAAGGAAATATCAAATTTTATGATCGGCAAGGTGAATTATCACAGTCTTTATTAGTACCACAGTTTCCCCAACAAGTTACTAGAAATACTTGATAATATTAATTGTAAGCCGATGTGCATTTAAAATAATAGATATATGCACGTAAACGTCGCTTGCAAAAACAAGTTTAAATCAGTATGGGTGCATGGTGGTCATTCCCCTATACTGAATTCAAGAGTTAGATTAAGGATTAATGATTTTAAACGACAATTTTATATTGTCAATTCTTGAATTATTAGATAGCAGTGGCACAGCATTTAGCAGATTGCTAATAGCAAATCTTAATAATATAGGTTATTAAAATCTTCCTAACCTTTAGATTTATTACAATATATAAAATATGTAGATGAAATATAAGTTTTGTTTTTCATCTAGTTCATTTATTTATCTCAGATATAAGAATACTTATGGCTGATGCCGTTTTAATCAAAAATCTCAAAAAAAGCTACGGAGATACTCCAGCAGTAAAAGATATCTCCTTCACTGTTAAACAAGGAGAAATTTTTGGTTTACTAGGGCCTAATGGTGCAGGAAAGACTACTACTATCCGTTGTTTGTGTACTCTAGCTAAACCAGATGACGGCAAATTAGAAGTGGGCGGTATTTCTGTAATCGATAGTCCTAAAGCTGCTAGACAAAGATTAGGCTATGTTGCCCAAGAAGTGGCGATCGATAAAATATTAACAGGGAAAGAATTACTCCAACTCCAAGCTGCATTGTATCATCTACCTAAAGCAGCAGCTAAACAGAGAATTGAACAATTGCTAGAAGTTTTGGGCTTACAAGATTATGCCAATAAACAAGCTGGTACATATTCTGGGGGTATTCGTAAGCGATTTGACTTAGCTGCTGGATTGTTGCATCAACCAGAAGTCCTGGTTTTAGATGAACCCACCGTCGGTTTGGATATTGAAAGTCGTCGTATTGTTTGGGATTTTCTGCGAGAATTAAGAACAGCAGGAACAACAGTACTAATTACTAGTCATTATCTCGAAGAAATTGATGCTCTAGCTGATAGCTTGGCGATTATCGATCAAGGATTAGTTATTGCTGAAGGTACACCCTCCCAATTAAAAGATAAGATAGGAGGCGATCGCGTTACTCTTCGCATTCGGGAATTTGCTTCATCAGAAGAAGCAGATAAAGCACAACACTTGTTATCTTCTTTACCTTTCGTTGAAGAAATAATTATCAATACCGCTCAAAATAACTCTCTCAATCTGATTGTGCAAGCAGGAAGTAACTGTTTAAGCAAAATTGAACAATCTCTCACCGAAGCAGGCTTACCCATTTTTAGCCTAGCTCAATCCCGTCCTAGTTTAGACGATGTCTATCTTGCAGCCACAGGCAAAACTCTGTTGGATGCAGAATTAGCTGCTGCCAGCACCAGAGATTTGAAAAAAGAGAAAAAACAACAAATGAAGTAGGTTTTGTTAATTGCTAATGGTGAGCTAGTGCGGTCTTGGACGGGGCGTTCAAGCACCTGAACCAAGTTCAGGTGTCAGTCCCTTGGCTTTCCCCCATGAGCAACTAGCGAACCCGAATGGCTAATTTCTACTTTCTACTCAGTTAATCTAAACAAATTCTATGACTCAACTAACTACCCCCTCAAAAATTCAAGCAACTTTAGCACCTAATCCTGAGACAAATACCAAAATTGATAATAGTAACTTTTTGGGCAATTTTATTCAGGAAACTTTAGCTCTAACCAAACGTCTATTTATACAGCTGCAACGCCGTCCTTCTACTTTGATGGCAGGAGTAGTTCAACCCTTTATGTGGTTAATTTTATTTGGAGCATTATTTAGTAAAGCTCCCCAAGGTTTATTTGGTAACGATCTTAGTTATGCTAAGTTTCTTGCCCCAGGTATAATTGTTTTTACCGCATTTTCTGGCGCGCTCAATGCTGGACTTCCAGTAATGTTCGATCGAGAATTTGGTTTTCTCAATCGTCTATTAGTTGCTCCTTTAGCTTCTCGCTATTCGATCGTGGCAGCTTCGACAATGTATATAATTGCCTTAGCCTTTGTGCAAACCGCAGTAATTGTGGGAGCTAGTGCTTTTTTGGATGCTGGTTTACCAGGTATTGCTGGTTTGAGTGCGATCGCGCTGATTGTGTTATTAATTGTTTTAGGGGTAACAGCGTTAAGTCTTGGGTTGGCTTTTGCTCTATCGGGACACATCGAACTAATTGCCGTAATTTTTGTGACTAATCTACCCCTTCTCTTTGCTAGTACCGCTTTAGCACCTTTAGACTTTATGGCAGGTTGGCTACAAGTAATTGCTAGTTTAAACCCTCTTACTTACGCGATCGAACCAATTCGCTATCTATATCTTCATAGTGATTGGACATTAGGTAGTATTGTTATGCATACCCCCTGGATTGATGTTAGTTTCGCTGGTGTTATCTTAGTATTGTTAGCTTTTGATGCTTTAATTTTATTGGCTATTCAACCTCTATTACGTCGTCGTTTCGCTTAGAAACATATAATGATCCACCTTGTTATCGGTAAAGTCTATGTCCATTAAAAAATCACTGTGGAAATTGAGCGTAACTCTAAGTATGGGAGTTTCTCTCTGTGTTATTTCTGGTTGGTCAACAATCGCCTCTGCTCAGTATAAAGCACCACAAAATGATGGTTTTCAATCCAATGAGCAAGATCCTCTGTTTGGTGGAAGCTCTAGTGGGTTGAATCCCATAGAGATGATTCATCGTGCTAATCTCAGTAATGGTCGCAGTTTAGAACAATTTAGCACTGACTCTGAGGCAACCCTCAAGGATTCTGCTTCAGAGTTTAAACGCCTACAGCAAGAAAGATTACTGCAACAACAATCATCACCATCTTCCGTAGAATCTAGTCCAGAAAACTAATCAAGCAAACTTAAATTAATCGCTCGATGTGGGGTAATTAATTACTCCACTTTTTTGTATTTAATTATGTCCAGCTTGTTAAGTAAAAATAGGAGTCGATCTTGACAAGTATGTTGCTTCTGTTAAAAAGTCCAGTGTTGTCTCTATCGTCTCCATTGATGAACATCTCTGGTTAAAAAGTGTCAAATTAAAATGGACTCATCGAGATCCAGCAGCTCGGATTGTTGTAGCTTTAGCCAGCAGTGAGCAAGCTTCAATTATCACAGCAGATCGAGAAATCAGAGATTTTTACTCAGATGTAATTTGGTAGATTATTATCAATTAACTCTTAACTCTTCACAATTGCTCCAAAATCAGCTAATACTCTAGCGTGATTCCGTAATAATCCCAACAAATTAAGACGGTTGCGTTTAACATCAGGATTTTCTGCCATCACTAAAACACTATCTTCCCCATCAAAAAAGTTGCTGAGTGTGGGAGCAATTTGAGCTAGTCCATCTACTAATAATTGATAGTTTCGTTCAGTTTGTGCTGATTGGGTTTGAGGTACTAATTTAATTAGTTCATCGTAAAACGCTTGTTCTGACGACTTCTCAAATAATGCGGGATTTACTACAGCTTTAGGGTCTAATTCTTGAGTATTTAAATCACCTTTTTGGGCTAAACGAGTCGAACGATTAACAGTTTCATAGATTTCATCTAGTTGTTTATTGTCACGAATTGATTGCAGAAACAAAGCACGATCGCGAGCATCTAATAAATCTTGTAATACTCTTTCTGTATATTCAAAATCATTTTCTCCTAAAACCGCATTAACTAGATCGTAATCAATTTCTTTTTCATCTTGTAATAGAGTACGAATTCTTTGAAGAAAAAATTCTTGCACAGATGTAACTGGGGATTCTTTGGCAGGATGAGCCGAAACAAAATCTGCTGACCCTTGTTTAATTAATTCATCTAAATTAATCTCTAAATCTGCATACCAAGTAATATTCACTATGGCATTAGCAGCACGACGCAAAGCAAAAGGATCGGATGAACCTGTAGGCATCATTCCCAAACCAAAAATACTCACTAAAGTATCTAATCGATCGGCTAATCCTACTATCTGCCCATTCAAACTTGTGGGCATTATATCGTCAGCACCTCTAGGTAAATAATGATCGAAAATACCTTGAGCGACTATAGCTGATTCCCCACTAGCCAAAGCATATTTTTCGCCCATTACGCCCTGTAATTCAGGAAATTCGTAGACCATTTGGGTAACTAAATCGGCTTTACAAAGTAGGGCGGTACTTTCTACTTCTTGCCGTTGTTTTTCAGTTAAATTGAGTTGTTCGCTAATAGTATTTGCCACTTCCATCAGGCGATCGACTTTATCTCGCATCGTCCCCAAATCTTCTTGGAAAGTAACCGTTTCTAATTGGGGTAAATAGGCTTCTAAAGGCTCATCACAATCTGCCCGATAAAAGAATTGAGCATCTGCTAATCGGGCACGAATTACCCTAGCATTTCCTTCGGCAATAATTGCTTTTTTAGCTGGATCGCCATTAGCAATAGTGATAAAGTTAGGAAGTAGAGTATTATCGCTATCTCCTTGCCTTTTAAGAGGAAAGTATCTCTGATGAGTAACCATCACTGTGGCGATTACTTCTGTGGGTAAACTGAGAAATTCCGCTTCAAATTTACCAATTACTGCGGTCGGATATTCCACTAAATTAATTACTTCTGCCAGTAAATCAGGCTCAATTTGAGCAACACCACCTAACTCCTCGGCTGAAGCTTCAATCTCTGCTATTATTTTCTCTTTGCGCTTTTGGGGGTCAACTTCCACATAGGCAGAACGCAAACAATCTACATAAACTAAAGCAGAAGGAATGGAGATAGGCTCTGGGTGTAGAATACGATGCCCAGCACAGAGGCGATCGCTCTGAATTGTTTCTGAGCCATTAACAATTTCTAAGGGTAAGATCTCCTCATCTAGTAAGGCTACCAACCAACGAATAGGGCGAGAAAAACGTAAATCTCCATCTCCCCACCGCATAAATCGTTTTCCTTCTAATTTGGCAATCCATTGAGGAGATAATTCTTGTAAGACATCTATAATATTACGCCCTGCTATTTTTTTCTGGACAAAAATAAATTTTCCCTTTGGTGTATCTTTAATCTCTAGCTCTTCTACCGCTAATCCTTGCTTGCGAGCAAAACCTTCTGCTGCTTTGGTTGGTTTACCATCTTTAAAAGCTGCTTTGACGGGAGGTCCTTTAACTTCTTCTTCCCTATCTGCTTGCTTGCTAGGAATACCTTTGATTAAAACTGCTAAACGACGGGGTGTACCATAAATCTCTATAGCTTGGGAAGTTAAAAATTCTGACTCTAGACTTTTAGGGATAATTTCTTGCCATTGCTCGATCGCACTTTGCACAAAACTAGCGGGTAATTCTTCAACTCCAACTTCTAATAAATAGTTAGCCATAGAAATTTGTTTAGATAGCATTACAGTTTAAAAAGGATAGCAGTTATCTGGGATATTATTCATTAATTCTCAGATTACCTTATTTTTCTCCTCTACACCTTCGTTCCCTTCACTCATGAGAAACGTAGTTGGGAAACTGCGCGTCTTTAGACCGCAGAGGAACAACAGAAGACCACTTTAGTGGTCAGAGAAATATACAATTTTGATACACAATCTTTATATAGCAATGGTTTGAACTCCTGTATTATAGATATTAGTTAGTAAGTCACGAAGACTTTTGAATTGATGGTGAGACTCCCTGTATATGGACACTCTGGTTAAAAGGTAGTTGCGGG